>CADCTM010000754.1:330-8383 GCA_902805485.1 uncultured Coleofasciculus sp.
CCGCTGAATTGCTAGTGCGTTGTCTGGAAAACGAAGGAGTTGAATATGTTTTTGGACTACCTGGAGAAGAAAACCTGCACGTATTGGAAGCACTTAGGCATTCATCAATTCAGTTCATTACAACCCGCCACGAACAAGGTGCAGCTTTCATGGCAGACCTTTATGGAAGACTAACGGGTAAAGCCGGAGTTTGCCTTTCTACACTTGGTCCAGGCGCAACTAATTTAATGACTGGTGTTGCTGATGCCAACTTGGATGGCGCGCCGTTAGTAGCAATTACAGGTCAAGTAGGGACTGACCGGATGCATATTGAATCCCATCAATATTTAGATTTGGTGGCAATGTTTGCTCCAGTTACTAAATGGAACGCTCAAATTGTTCGCCCTAGTAATACAGCCGAAATAGTCAGGAAAGCCTTTAAAATTGCTCAGAGTGAAAAACCCGGTGCGGTTCATATTGATTTGCCAGAAAATATTGCGGCAATGCCTGTAACGGGTGAACCGCTAGCTAAAGATGAACGGGAAAAAACCTTTGCATCTTTTCGTAGTCTAGGCAAAGCGGCTGTAGCCATTTCTAAAGCAAAAAATCCTTTGATTTTGGTAGGAAATGGGACAATTCGTGCTAATGCAAGCGATGCTTTAACTGAATTTGCAACACGGATGAATATTCCGGTTGTCAATAGCTTTATGGGTAAAGGCGTAATTCCTTATACTCATCCTTTGGCACTTTGGACAGTTGGTTTGCAACAGCGAGATCATGTTAGTTGCGCCTTTGATGAGGCGGATTTAATCATTGCCGTCGGTTATGATTTAATTGAATATTCTCCGAAAAAGTGGAATCCAGACGGGAAAATTCCGATTATTCATATCGGCACAACTCCGGCAGAAATTGATAGTAGTTATATTCCTCAAGTGGAAGTAGTGGGTGATATTTCTGACTCACTTGCAGAAATTATGAAGCAGGCGGATCGGAAGGGGAAAACTACACCATCTGCTGTTGAATTACGAGGAGATATTCGGGAGGACTATGAACGATATGCTAACGATGATTGCTTTCCCATCAAGCCGCAAAAAATCATTTATGACTTGCGGCAAGTGATGGGACCAGAAGATATTGTAATTTCTGATGTTGGCGCTCATAAAATGTGGATAGCGCGTCACTATCATGGTGATCGCCCTAATACTTGTATCATTTCTAATGGCTTTGCGGCAATGGGTATTGCGATGCCAGGAGCAATTGCCGCAAAATTAGTTCATCCAAATCGTAAGGTAGTTGCTGTTACTGGCGATGGAGGTTTTATGATGAATTGCCAAGAATTAGAAACAGCTTTACGAGTGGGAACGCCTTTTGTTACCCTAATTTTTAATGACGGTGGCTATGGCTTAATTGAGTGGAAGCAACAAAATCATTTTGGTATCGGTGAGTCGGCTTTTGTTAAATTTGGCAATCCTGATTTTGTTAAATTTGCCGAAAGCATGGGGTTAAAAGGCTATCGCGTCACTTCAGCGGCGGATTTAATTCCTACTTTGAAAATGGCATTAGAACAAGAGGTTCCTTCGGTGATTGATTGTCCGGTAGATTATGGGGAAAATATGCGTTTTACGCAAAAAGCTGGTGACTTGAATTGTAAGATTTAAGGAGTTTCTATTAGTCATTATTATTTAATAATGACTAATAATTAATAATGAAAATTGCCACTTGGAATGTCAACTCAATTCGCTCTCGCCAACTTCACGTCATCGACTGGCTACATCAAACTCAAGTCGATGTCCTTTGCCTGCAAGAAACTAAAGTCGTCGATGCCGATTTTCCGCGACAACCTTTTGAAGCCCTAGGGCTTCATCTCTACATTTGTGGGCAAAAATCATATAACGGAGTTGCCATCTTCAGCAAGACTCCCGTAGAGGATATCACTACAGGATTTTCCCCGATATTAGGAGCAGAAATAGTCGGAGATTTGGATGAACAAAAGCGGGTAATTACTGGTGTTGTTAATAATATCCGCATTGTCAATCTTTACGTCCCCAACGGTTCTGCTGTCGGGAGTGAAAAATACGACTACAAACTTCGTTGGCTGAAAGTTTTACGGGAGTATTTGCAAGCACTTTTAGAGCAACCACCGCATAACTTATGTGTCTGTGGGGACTTTAATATCGCCCTAGAAGACCGAGATATTCACGACCCCAAAAACCGCGAGAATCAGGTTATGGCAACCCCCACAGAGCGCCTAGCCCTTCAAGAAGTCTTAAATATTGGGCTATCTGATGCCTTCCGCAAATTTACCGACGAAGGTGGTCATTTTAGCTGGTGGGATTATCGGACTCGTGCCTTCAGCCATAATAGGGGATGGCGTATTGACCATCATTATCTCACCCCTAATCTTTACCAAAAAGCAATTAGTTGTACCATTGACATTGCCCCCAGAAAGCTAACTCAGCCCAGCGACCATACCCCGGTAATTTTAGAATTGCTAGAATCTCCCTAGAACTCTTTGGCGAAATTGAGATATGTACTTAGTCACTGGAGCAACAGGAGGAATTGGACGCCGTGTTGTGCGCCTCTTGCGAGAACGAGACTTATCGGTTCGGGCATTTGTCCGCCTTACCTCTCGCTATGGAGAATTAGAACAACGAGGCGCAGAGCTTTTTATTGGTGACTTACGGCAAGAAAGGGATATCCAAAAAGCTTGCAAAGGTGTCCAATACATTATCAGCACTCACGGTTCTGGTGGTGATGCTCAAGCGTTAGATTATCGCGCCAATATTGAACTCATTGACCAGGCAAAGGAAAATGGGGTTGAGCATTTTGTTTTTATCTCTGTTTTAGGTGCAGATAGAGGTTACGAAGATGCCCCTACTTTCAAAGCAAAAAGAGCGGTCGAAAAGTACTTACAATCAAGTGGATTGAATTACACGATTCTACGTCCTGCAGGATTAGCATCGAATCTCATCCCCTTGGCTGAACAATTCCGGCAAACGGGAATTTATCTGCTCAATGGTGATGCTAAAAACAGAACATCGATTGTTAGTACTGACGATTTAGCCCAAATTGCTGTTGATTCTGTCAACTTAGAAGGGGCGCGTAATCAAATCTTTCCAGTTGGGGGACCTGATGTTTTGAAACGTCAAGATATTCCTCGCATTTTTGGTCGCTTATTTAATAAAGAGCCGATTGTTATTAATCCGCCTTTAGTAGTGTTGGATGGGCTACGAAATGCGATCGGTTTTGTTAATCCTCAAGCACGAAAAAGTTTGGGTACGTTTCGGACTTTGTTAGCTAATGAATTTTTCTGCACAGCAGATGAAATTGTTAACTTGGAGTTAATTTTTAATCTGAAGTTGGAATCTTTGGAAAGTTTTTTACAACGTTATTTAGGCAGTTGATGCTTTTACAACGGTTTCATTTGCAGGGAATACAGTGCGTGGACATTAAATTATCGTAAGGGCACAAATGCGGTCTATTCACCTGCAAATTGCTGTATTTTAATGTCCTATATTTCTCATATTTGAGCGGTCTTAGGGGACACAGCCGTGTCCCCCAACAGTTGCTAACAAACAGCTCAATTAAGCCGCAACTTGAGAGGATTTCTCTGTTACAAATGCGCTTTGGGAAAGTAATTTGTTGTAAAGGCAACTCAACCCAGATGCCACACTATCCCAACTTAAGACAGTTTCTACACGTTGTCGCGCCGTCTGACCCAGGTTGTCTCGCAAAGTGGGATCACTCAAAATACGGTCAATCGCTTTGGCAAAGGCAGTTTCATCTTGAGGTGGCACTAGTAACCCGTTTACTTCCGGCACTACGGTAAATTTTAAGCCTCCAACATCACTGGCAACAACGGGTGTGCGACAAGCCATTGCTTCAATTGCTACTAAACCGAAGGGTTCGTAGTGACTGGGAACGACACAGACATCGGCGGCGGCGTAATACATCGGTAAGTCTGATTCTGTGAGACGTCCGGGGAAGCTGGTAATTGCCTCTAGACCCAGTTCCTTGACAATACCTCGAATGCGATCGCATTCAATCCCGTCACTTGCACCGAGCCGATAGCCGCCTGCAATAATTAATTGTAAATTGCTATTACCTCGTAAACTTGATTTGGCGATCGCCCTTACTAAGGTTTCAATGCCTTTACGCCGATCAAATCGACCCACATACAGGACAATTTTGGCATCAGCGGGAATATTTAGCTGTTGTCGCGCGGCGGGACGTTCAGTTGCTCCCAATCTCTCAATATCTGTACCACAAGGGATTATATCAATTAAGCCTTGAGTGGAAACAAGCGATCGCATATGTTCCTTTTCTTGAGGACTTGTCGCGACAACTCGATCAACTGTTTCCAAGCAAGCTTTTTCTGTCGCTAATCGCGTAGAAGCGATCGCTGGTCGCTCACTAACGCTACTATACTTAACTGCCCCCAACGAGTGGTAGGTATGCACCTGAATTAACGGTTGGTGCTTTTTCAATTCCATTCCTACCCAAGATGACAACCAGTAATTAGAATGAATCAAAGAATACTGAAACCCTTCTTTTTGCTGGAATGCCTGGAGTTGTTTAACAAACTCTGGCAAATAGCCAAACACTTCATCTCGACTAATAAATGTTGCAGGTCCTGCCGTTAAGCGAATCGTCCGACAGTTCGGTGCGTGTTGCACAATAGATGATTGGTCAGGACTGAGGCGGCGAGTGAACATATCCACCGACCATCCAGCTTTTGTTAATGCTAATCCAACTTGACGCACATAAACATTTTGTCCCCCCGCCTCTTCTTGACCAATTTCTGCGGCTGGATCACCTGTAACGGAAATTAATGCTATACGATTGATTTGATTCATGGACATAGTAAATTTTCACCTCATGACTAGCTTGCCCGCGTCAAATCCATGAGTTGAAACATAATCTTCAGCTCATCAGAGTTTAAGGCAAGTGCAACGTACCAGACACGTACCAGTCAAGGACACTGATGAGAACACCCATAATAAATACTAGTGCTAACATTTCAGTCTCCTCTCGATGCCTACGGGGTTAGCTGACGGGCGAGGACTGAGAGATGTCCCTTTCTTTTACTTGCTCAATTCAAGAGAAATAAATTAAAAATTTGCCCCAGAAAATGGTTCCCCCGTTCCAGCTTTAGCTTCCAGAAAGAAGCCCTTATGTGCAGAAAAACTAGATTAGGCTGACTTATGATTGCAATACTATTGTATTACATTATTTTAGATGAATCAATATCTCAAGAAGTTGGCTTTTCTAAAGCGTGGCTCGTACATCTTGATTAATTTAAACAAAAATTATCACATAAGAGATAAAGGCAACGAAGTTGTGTTATGCAAAACAGATTTTCGGTAATAAAAACTATTTTTAAAGAGAAGCAGTGAGTCAAAACCCAGCAATCAGTTCTTAGCCTTCGAGTTAGACCCACGATCCCCGGACGCGCAATTCAAGATAGGATTAAATTCTAATTTAGAAATTCCGTATCAATGTGAATCATGCTTATGAAGCGCTACTTATCCCCCCTTGTTGCCCTTGTTTTGGTTGTTGCGATTAGTCTGATGGGATGTTCCTCAGAGAGTGTTTCCGGCTTAAGTGGAGATTACCGTCAAGATACCTTTGCCTTGTTGCAAAGCTTGAGGACATCGATTGAATTACCGGCGGATGCCCCAGACAAGGCAGCACTTCAAGAAGAAGCGCGTCAAAAAATTAATGACTTTGCCTCTCGCTACCGCCGAGACACCTCAGTCACTAGCCTCACTTCCTTCACCACCATGCGAACCGCCTTGAATTCTTTGGCAGGTCATTACAGCTCTTATCCAAACCGGCCTCTGCCGCAAAAGCTGAAGACTCGCTTAGAGCAAGAATTCCGCCAGGTAGAGAGCGCCCTAAAGCGAGGTTCTTAAGTCTTAACACTCTGCTATTGTGACAATTCAGGCTTAGATGCCAACTGTTGAGGGTTTGAGCAGTCAAACCCTTCTTTAATTCAAGCAAGGAAAGTTGAGCAGTAATTGTCCGGAACAGTGTGTCAAATCGCTGAAAGTGGAGAATATTGAATAAATTTATGAATTTGCTGATTTATTACGAGTTTGCCTAGACTAATGACGCAACTATCTGTTACTTTGTATCTTTTGTAAGAATGTCCAACGGTTTTCAAAAAAGGACGCAACAGTGGCAGCGTCTCTATCGCGGCACAATCGCAGCGCTCTTAACCAGTAGTAGCTTAGTCACTCAGTGCTGGTTAACACAAACAGCTCAGGCTCAAACGCTAGCATATTGCTGGCTATCAAATGAAGCGATCGCTCAAAAACAAAACTTTCTCGTCGGCACATTAAAAGGCAACTCCGACTCGGAAAACCGTTACAAAGCGCTCATAAAACAACACGCAGAATCATTGCGGCAGTGCCGCGAGCGTACGTGGCCTAACGTTCAGGCAATTTGGTTGCGCTTATACCCTTGCGATGCTCGTGCTGGGGCGATCGATGAAATTTTAGATCGTTTGGTTAGCCGAGGCTACAACCAAGTCAACGTTGAAGTATTTAATGACGGTCAGGTGCTGCTACCTGTGTCTGATAACCCCACACCTTGGCCTTCCCTGATCCGGACGCCTAAAGCTGAAAGGCTAGACTTACTATCACAAATCATCCAAAAAGGGCAGGAGCGGGGTCTACGGGTTTATGCTTGGATGTTTACGATGAATTTTGGCTACATCTACGCTCAACGTCCAGAGCGGCAAGGTAGTCTAGCTCGTAATGGTCGGGGAGAAACAAGCTTAACCTTTGTTAAAGACGGCTCACAAGCCTTCATTGACCCTTATAGTCAACAAGCCAAGGCAGACTATATGCAGCTTGTTCAGGAAGTATTAAAACGCCGTCCTGACGGAATGTTATTTGATTACATTCGCTATCCCCGTGGGGAGGGTAGTGATTCGGTCGTTACCAAAGTCGAGGATTTGTGGATTTATAGTGATGCGGCAAAACAAGCACTCTATGACCGCGCCGCCAATAATAAAGGACGAGAGCTAATTGCTCGCTATCTAAGTAAAGGTTCGATTAGCGCTAGGGATGTCGCCGACGCAAATCAACTTTACCCCACTGAGCCAACACCTCTATGGCAAGGTCGCACTCCCTCCCCAACTGATACTGTAGCTTCCCTGCAATGGCAACTGTATCAGCTTAGTGTTGCTCATGCCGCCCAAGGTGTCTTGGACTTTCTCTCGTTAGCAACAAACTTAGCTCAACGCAATGGCATCAGAGCGGGAGCGGTATTTTTCGCAGATGGTAATCAAGCGGTTGGTCGAGGGGGGTATGATTCCCGACTACAGCCTTGGGATCGATTTCCGAGTTCGATTGAGTGGCATCCGATGTCTTACGGCGTCTGTGGGAGTACGGGGTGTATTGATGATTTGGTCAAGCGAACTGTGGCACGGGCAGCAAGTGGCACTCAGGTGATACCCGCGCTTGCCGGAACTTGGGGAAAGTCTGTGAGTAATCGTCCGTCTTTGGAAATTCAGATGCAGTCACTGCGCCAGAGAGTACCACAAATCAACTCGATCAGTCATTTTGCCTATTCCTGGCAAGATCCACAATACGATCGCGATCGCAAATTCTGTCGGTTGCCGTAGTTACAGAAGTTACGCAGTTGAGACAAAAGGGTGGGTGAGGTAAAACGAAAGGCTGAATCCACCCAAAGTCAACAAGTCTGACGACATCAACTTTCATGACTCGGTTGTTGCACTCCTGGGAAGCTTCAACCAATGCCCGATAGCAAGAGGTGCAGCCGGAGCTGGGTTTAGACACAGGGCTTTATAGTGAATGAGCATTCGACACTCGATAGGTTCTCTGCCCAGAAGAGCGCGCTTGTGACCCGTACTGTACGAGCCGAACGCGCCCTCCAGATCGCTCACGTCGCGCCACGCAATCATATTGGATTATCACTTCGAGCGCTTCTACAAGTGGAACTGCATTGGTTTAGTAGCGCCATCAATTGGTATGACCCAAAACTGGCGATCATCCTTGATGCGATTGGAGCATACTTAGTGGCTCCTCGTTTCTCCATCCAACTG
>CADCTM010000755.1 GCA_902805485.1 uncultured Coleofasciculus sp.
CTACGAGGATTTAGGTTTGCTGCACAGGTCTGGGCGAACTGAAGGGGGCTCTCGCCAATTTTCGAGGTTCTGCTGATGGGGTGACATGGTAGCTAGAGAGGGGACTGGATGAAGGTTATGGCTGTGAGTCCTTGCTGATAATAGAGCCGCTTATTGCGATTAAGCTCCATCCATTGTGTCACCCAATTGAGACATAACTCCAGGGTACTTAGCCAAGTTTGACCATATAAACCGACCCAAAAGTTACTATGGCGACGCTGAGTTCGAGCTCGCTCTTTGGGGCGGCAAACATACGGCTCAACTTGCAACCTCCGGATGTCGCTACCTTGGACAATCGCACTGGTGTAGGCAATCGCAATCAGTAAAACAATTGTCCCCAAGCGCGGCTCAGTGGCATGACAACCTTCCAGACTGTAGCCACCACTTTTGCAGTCTTTGAACATCGCTTCAATACCAGTGCGCTGTTGGTAAGCAGTTATAGCAGCTGGAAGAGTTGACAAGTTAGTTAATAAGAACCAACCTGCGTCTGTTTGATGATGGCGGTATTTTCGTTTCCATTTACACGCCACATTAAACTGACTGAATCCAAGTTGTTTAGTTACATTCACTCCGGTAAAGAACATAGACATACCTGGTTTCAATCCCAGTTGCTTTAACTGTCGAGTGAACTCGGTTTGGCGGCGAATGTACTCATTACGTCTTAAGCGCAAACATATTGCTAGCCCTTGATTTTCCAGCCATTGTCCCAGTTCAACTGAGCAAAACTCTCTATCACCTAAGACAGTAACTCGATAGGTTTTTAACAGAGGTAATACTGGTTGGATTACGGCTTGTTGCTGGGCGAAACTGCTGTTCCCTTTATGAGGAAGAAAATACCAATATAGCGGTATAGCTCGTTGCTGCCAAATCAAACTTGCCATCAACAGATTGTGCTCTCGCCACTGGGTTCGGTCTATGACAACAGTTAGGTCTTTGCCCGGTGCGAAGTAGCAGCTTAGTAAATAGTTAATAATGCCAAACCAGACCGATTGAATTGTCAATTGAGAACAAACTAAAAATCTTTGCAACTGCCGCCGGCGGCTTTCAAATTGAATGGGTAAGGGAAGGTTGGCCGCAAGTCTTTCGAGGCGAACTTGTTTTTGCCATTGCAGCAGTTCAATCAGGATATTAAGAAGCACATATTGACTAGGACTCAGTTGATTTTGTAGATGGGCTTGATAGAATCGAGGTAGCATTTTTGACCATAGGCTTTGTTGTCAACAGCAAGCCTATCTTTTTTGTCTTAATGCTTAAAACCTAGTTGCAGCCTTGCGTTCTGGTGTTCTGTCACCCCATTAGGTATTTGCAACAAAACCGTAATGTCTTG
>CADCTM010000756.1 GCA_902805485.1 uncultured Coleofasciculus sp.
TATTGATCCATAGTTCCATACACTGGATGTCACTAACGAGTGACGATGATCAACAGGGGCCGGCCGTCCCAGCGCCGGATGAAAATTGCCATGATTAGCTCTTGACCGCGACTCGCCCGCATTTCGCCATGCGGATCAACCAACCCAAGGATTGATCTATTCTTGCACAAAAGGAATACCGACAAGGGTAAATGTGTCAACTTTCAAGCCATCAGATATCCCCTGGGGTTTCATATTCATAGCGTACTCGTATGGTGTGTACACCGTGCATAGGTGGAGAGACATAACTGACTGGTGCCGCTCAAAGTTCATCTAGCAGAAGCTGCAGATTTAGCAGCATCGTTTCTTGCGCGTTAAATTCTAGGCACGATCGACGAGTACGTTGACCTCGGGTCATTACGCTATGTAGCACAGATATTTCAAAAAGGGGAATGACAGGGTTCATGCCAAACGTGAAAGCGGCTCAAGGCGGTGTCGGTTTTACCAAACGAGCCATGGCGATTGGTCATAAGCAAGCGCTACCACTGACCCCTGAGTCTACAGAAGTAGTAAAACCTTGTCATTATGCAGGAACAGCGCGTGGCTTTTACGGGGAACCCTGAATATTAAACATGTGCAGCAAAGTAGACAGCTGAAACTCATCATGAGAAAAGAATGCTTTTTCGGATCCGGAGACTTCGTATACCACGAATGTGGCGTCGCCATTTGGGCAGGGAAAGTCTCAGTTCAGGCAGCCCGTGCCCAAGACCCGCCGAAAAGAGCATACCTTACCTTCTTGGCCTTGTCGGCCCACGCCCCCGTTATTACTGATGGCGTTTTTCAAGGGTGGTAATCATCCTTACCTACCACAACACTGTTTATATGCAAATGCCGCGATTCTATCAACTTCTCACAGCCATACAAAGCACCCAAATTATAATCTAAATTGATAAAATACTGGAGAAATGGTTTCTGAATCATAGTCCCAACTTTGAGATTGTGTAAATAGTTGGTTGTGCTGCTGTTGATAGTCCTTAGATCTGAAGGACTTTTGGGGGGTCAAAAACGCCATCAGTAATAACGGGGGCGTGGCCCCATTTACCTAACTTTGGGGCCGTTTTTCTGTAGTGCCAGAGTAGCACGTTGCTTTCACGTTGTTGAGGAAGGAACTCAATTCCTGAAGGACACCTTTTTGCCGACTACATGCACTCATAGTGAAGTGACAATCAGCATCGTGTTGGTTTCATGACGTGGTCCAGCAACGCTGTCTGCTGACTCATTTCCAAGGAGATGCTCAGCACTGGAAGAGTACTTTACCAAATGATTCTGGTTATATAAGTATGACGTAGAAGTTGTTGTGTTACCCGGTGCTCGAATCGAACAGT
>CADCTM010000757.1 GCA_902805485.1 uncultured Coleofasciculus sp.
CTATTAAACGCTGTAGAGTTAGTAACTGTGTTAGTCCCGAAATTAACTTTTTTAACGGAAGTATTGCAGGCAACCTCAGATAGTGACAGCGATCTGCAAGTGCTGATTCCTCTTTTACTAGCAAACTTGGACAAACTGGATGATTCCTTTGCTCCACTGTTGCGTCTGTGGGCGGCTGTTACCCTGCCCAAGCAGACACCAAGACAAGCACAACTAATTGCCAAGACTATTAGTGATTTTAGTGGCTTGATTAAAAAATTCACGATGGGGAACTGGGCTACCAATATTGAAATTGCTATTGCAGGCAACGATGTTGCTGCCAGCGTTTTTACCCGCGAAGCTTTCCCAATACAATGGGCTGCAACCCAAAATAATATCGGCATTGCCTATAGCATCAGGATTCGGGGAAATTCTGCACAAAACCAGGAGACGGCGATCGCAGCCTATGAAAATGCGTTACAGGTTAACACTCGCGAAGCTTTTCCTAAAGAATGGGCTATGGCTCAGGCAAATTTAGCTAAAGCATATTACAGGCGAGGTTTGGGAAATCGACAACAGAACCTAGAACAGGCAATTCACTTCTACAAGGAGGCTTTGAAAGTATTCACTCCCGAAGCCTTGCCTCAAGATTCAGCCATAGCGCAAAATCACCTAAGCCTTGTCTACCTCGACCGAGGGCAGCTTGACCGGGCAATTGAGTGTTTCCGATCAGCCCTCGAAATCCTTACACCTACCACCTCGCCCCTCATGTACCGCATGACAGGCGAGAACCTCGGCAACATAGCTTTCCTGGCAGAACAGTGGTCAGAAGCCACTGAAGCGTATGGTGTCGCTATTGAAGCTGTGGAAACCATTCGCGCCAAGATGACTTTTGACTCCTGGCGTCACAAAATTCTGGAAGGAGCTATTGATATCTACCAAAAAATGGTGCAAGCCTGTATCAATGCTGGTCAACTAGAAAAAGCAATTGAAACCGTTGAGAGATCGCGTTCCAAACGCCTGGTAGACTTGATGGCAAGCAATGACCTTTACCAATCTGGCGAAATTCCCCTAGAATTCAAGGAATTATTTCAACAGTTTGACGACTTGCAAGAGCGAATCGACCAAGAACGCTCATCGTTCGATTCTGCTAACACCCGAGAACTGATGGGAGTAGGAACAAGTACACTGGATCGCGCTGCCTTCCAAGCTTACGATGAAGCGATCGCAGCCTTAGAAGCTGAAAAGCTGGAAATTTGGGAACAACTCAGATGCCTAGATCCTGTGCTAGCTGGCGAGATTAAAGTCGATGCCCCTAATTTTGCCCAGATGCAGAAGCTCATTGACCAGCCCACCAGTGCTATTCTCAGCTTCTACACTACTGC
>CADCTM010000758.1:0-3660 GCA_902805485.1 uncultured Coleofasciculus sp.
GAAACCTTAGTTGAAAACGGTATAATTAATAACTCAAAAAGCTTAGAACATTGGCTAGAGCAAGAACTAAGTTATGGTGCAATTCGATTAGAAGCTGCGGTGATGATACGAGCCTATCGTAGCGTCGAAAACAACAATTTTGACGATTTGGGCTACTGGAATGCTTGGGTGAGTGCGGCGAAGGAAACTGCCGAATTGCGATCGCAATCGTTGCAGATGGGTAACTCTCTGATGCGCCTACTGCTTGATTTACAGCGCCCTGGAGAGACTTCTCTACAAGAATTTGCAACGGCGGCGGGTTCTCCTTGTAATTATGCGATCGCTTTTGGCATTGCTGCCGCTAACTGGCAAATTGATATCACATCAGCAACTTTAGGCTACTTACATAGCTGGGCGTCAAACCTTATCGGCGCGGGTGTTAAACTGATTCCCTTGGGTCAAACTGCCGGTCAACAACTACTGCTTGAAATTAATAGTAATATTCTTCTTGCTACTCAAGAAATTTTAACTTTGGAGGATGATGATTTAAGTAGTTGCGGCTGGGGATTAGCGCTTGCTAGTATGGCTCACGAAACTCAATATACACGCTTATTTCGTAGTTAAATTAATAGACTTTTGCTTGCATAGAAAGTCACCCCATGCCAACCCCATCCTTACTAGAGCGAGGGTTATTAAGGGGAGCGAGCAAGAATCTGGTTCCTCGCGGGGCTACGGGGGTATTTCTCGATTCATGTAAGAAGTCTAATCCTTAAAAACAACCGACAAATAACAAAATTATGAATGCTTTTCGTGTCGGAATTGCTGGTCCTGTTGGTTCAGGTAAAACGGCTTTACTTGATGCTTTGTGTAAGGCGATGCGGGTATCGAGTGAAATTGCTGTTGTTACTAATGATATTTATACTCAGGAAGATGCCCAGTTTTTGGTGAGAAGTCAGGCACTAGATCGCGATCGCATTTTGGGTGTGGAAACAGGCGGTTGTCCTCATACCGCAATCCGTGAGGATGCGTCGATGAACATTGCCGCGATTGAACAACTAGAACATCGATTTACTAATTTAGACCTAGTGTTTCTAGAAAGTGGAGGCGATAACCTGGCTGCTACTTTTAGTCCCGAACTTGTGGATTTAACGATCTATGTAATTGATGTTGCGGCGGGTGATAAGATTCCCCGCAAAGGCGGTCCCGGCATTACTAAATCTGACCTTTTGGTAATTAATAAAATCGATCTGGCATCGATGGTTGGTGCTGATTTAGGTGTGATGGAACGGGATGCTAAAAAGATGCGGGGTGATAAACCGTTTGTATTTACGAATTTAAAGACAAAGGAAGGATTGAACGCTGTCGTTGACTTCGTGAAACTTCACATGGGTTAAGGTGTCGAATTCACCCCCCAGCCAGGATTATCAAGGGGGGAGGATGAGGAAAATTTTTTGGTTGGGCGAAAGCCTGATTCAACCTCTTGTTCCTCCCAAGGTTGGGGGTTAGGAGGCGATTCGACTTGAACTTACGGACAAATTCCTAAATTACTGACCGATTCTGTCACCAAACCATTAGAAACCCAACCAGCAGCGGGGGCAGAAATTTGTACCCAGTCACGATTTTCGGCTCTTCTGACTGTTGCCGGATTTGTCGTTAAGGTGACTCGTCCGAGATTAGCCACTCCACCGACTACAGCGGATGAGCTAGTGGCATCACGGCGGATCGTCAGCCCTTCTACAGGTCGCAGCACCCGGCGGCAAAGCTGTTTGGTCGGAGGGGGAGGCGTCGTGTTCCCACAAGGCTTAAGATTGATTGCAAATACGAACCCCGCAGCCGGTGTACTGACGGCGATAAAGCCATTAGTATCCGATGTGCCGGCGATTGTAACTGTCTGATCAGCGGCAACCAATTGTAGAGCCTCACTGGTTGCTGAACGTTCTCTAAAGATGGGAATGGAGATTTTTGCCGCACGGCACTGTCCCCCAACTGAGGTTTGTGCTAGTTCTAAGTTCCCTTGAGTTGCGGTGTCTGTACCTGCAAGTGTCGGGCTACTAATGCCAGTAGTCGCGATCGCAATTACTGCCAAAACACTAACAGGCTGACCGAATCGATTCATTTTTGCCATAAAAGCAAACTCCTCTGTCACAAATTCAGATATTACAGTGGAAAAACTGCTTAAAGCGAGATTATTACACGGCAGGGTTCAGTGTCTGGGGTTATGTCACTCGGATTATTTACTCCTTCCCCCCCAGGGATATTGTTATTCTCTACCCGATATGAACTATCTTTACTATTTTGTATCCAAAACTACAATTAGCTGATCAAACACATCCTAATATCACAGCTTGATTGCATATGTTTATATCAATCGACTGAATAAAATAAAAAAGGACTAATAAAAGCATGAGTAGGAGATTCGGGCGACGTAAATTTGTACTCTACGGCTCTGCGACATTAGGAACAAGCCTTCTCCTAAAAGCCTGCGGCAGTTCACCCACGACGACAGAAAGTCCCGCCGCAGGTAGCTCTCCTTCTGGTTCTACTGTCGCCGCTGCCAGTGGTGACACGATTAAAGTTGGGATTTTGCACTCCTTAAGCGGCACGATGGCGATTAGTGAAAAGAGCGTCGTTGATGCTGAAAATCTAGCGATTGAAGAAATCAACGCGGCAGGTGGAGTTTTAGGCAAAAAGATTGAAGCGATTACGGAAGATGGTGCTTCAGACTGGCCGACATTTGCCGAGAAAGCGAAAAAGTTAATTGACCAAGATAAGGTTGCAACAATCTTCGGCTGCTGGACTTCTGCGAGCCGTAAAGCCGTGTTGCCAGTGTTTGAAGAGAAAAAACATATGCTCTGGTACCCGGTGCAGTATGAGGGTCAAGAGTGTTCTCAGAATATTTTTTATACCGGTGCGGCGCCAAATCAACAAATCGAGCCGTCGGTTGATTGGTTGTTGAAAAATAAAGGTAAAGATTTCTTTTTAGTTGGCTCAGACTACGTTTTTCCTCGCACAGCTAACACAATTATTAAGGCACAGTTACAAGCCCAAGGCGGCAGAACAGTTGGGGAAGATTACTTGCCGTTGGGAAATACGGAAGTTACAGCAATTATTACCAAAATTAAAGCCGCTTTGCCGAATGGTGGGGTGATTTACAACACCCTGAATGGTGATAGTAACGTGGCTTTCTTTAAGCAGATGCAAGGTGCAGGATTGGGACCTGATAAGTATCCCACCATGTCTGTAAGTATTGCCGAAGAAGAAGTAAAAGCGATCGGACCTGAATACCTCAAAGGTCATTATGCCGCTTGGAATTACTTTATGACGGTGGATTCTCCGGCTAATAAAAAGTTCGTTGAAGCCTTTAAGAAGAAATACGGCTCTGATCGTGTAACAAATGATCCGATGGAAGCGGCTTATATTGCCGTTTATTTGTGGAAACAAGCTGTTGAAAAAGCTAAGTCAACCGAGTTAGAAGCAGTTAGAAAGGCGGCTATCGGTCAGAGTTTGGATGCTCCCGAAGGGAAAGTGACGATGGGGAGTAATCATCACATTTCAAAGGTTGTGCGGATTGGTGAAGTCACAGCAGATGGTCAATTTAAGATTGTGAGTTCCACTGATAAATCTGTTGAACCCATTCCCTGGAATCAATTTGTGGCGGAAACAAAAGGTTTTGCTTGCGAC
>CADCTM010000758.1:3670-8361 GCA_902805485.1 uncultured Coleofasciculus sp.
AAAGTACTAATAGATATTTAGAGGTAAATTGTGCTAACAGGACTATTAGATGGTCTATTTAGTGGTATTAGTATTGGTGCTGTTTTATTAATCGCTGCCCTGGGATTAGCCATTGTTTTCGGGCTGATGGGCGTGATTAATATGGCTCACGGTGAGTTGATGATGTTAGGAGCTTACACAACGTTTGTTGTGCAAAATGGCTTTAAACAATTGGGGAGTCCGTGGGCAGAAACATATATTCTATTTGCCTTACCCCTAGCTTTTCTTGTCGCTGGGATTGCCGGATTGATATTAGAGCGAGGGGTGATTCGCTTTTTATATGGGCGCCCTCTGGAAACATTACTAGCAACTTGGGGCGTTAGCTTGATTTTGCAACAGTTTGTCCGGAGCATAAACTGGGTTTTGCTAATCGGAATTGTTTTGTTCTGTTTGCTATTTTTTGGGGCAATGTGGATTCTATCTCGACGTGCGGATTTTGAACGAATTCGTGGTTGGGTGGTGGCGGTGATGTTGCCGCTTTCCTTGGGAATTGCGGCGGTAACAGGTTCGGTTTTAAGTCAGATGTATAAGCTGGCGGTGACTCAACCTTGGTTTGGCGCTCAAAATGTTAACGTTACTGCCCCGAAATGGTTGCGCGGGAATTTGCCGATTTTTGGGGTGTCATTGCCCTTCACGCGATTATTTATTATTGCCCTGACGATTCTTTGTGTTGCTGGGGTGTACATATTTTTACAGCGTTCGACTTGGGGTTTACGAATACGGGCGGTGACGCAAAACCGCAGTATGAGTGCTTGTTTGGGCATTCCGACGGCGAAGGTGGATGCCCTGACGTTTGCTCTTGGTTCTGGTTTGGCGGGTGTGGCAGGGTGTGCAGTGAGCTTGCTGGGTTCTGTCGGTCCGAATACGGGACAGAATTATATCGTTAATACGTTTATGGTTGTGGTTGTCGGCGGTGTGGGCAAGCTGGTGGGCAGTATGGTGGCGGCACTGGCAATTGGTACGGCGGATTATTTAATTGGTTCGGGTACGCTGGCGCTACTGTTGACTCCGGTGAAACCGCTGGCTGATTTCTTTACCTTTTTTGCCACAACAAGTATGGCAAAGGTGATGGTATTTGCTCTGATTATTGCTTTCTTGCAAGTGCGTCCGGGGGGAATTTTCCCCCAGAAAGGGCGTTCTGTGGATGCTTAAGACGGTTGTAAGCGGTGTTTTTTATAAATATAGGGCAAAGGTGAGTGGCGATGACGGTAGATGCAGCAGTTGAAATTCCAGGGATTGAGAAGCGGCAACGGCGGCAGCGCTTATTGTTGATTGAGGTGGGTGTTGTTGTTGCGATCGCATTCCTGCTAATTTTTCTGATGCCTGCTGTACTTACGGGGGTTCGCCTGAACCAGTTGGGACGATTTTTGGCATTAGCGATCGCGGCTTTGGGGATTGATTTAATTTGGGGCTATACGGGATTATTAAGTCTCGGTCATGGTGTGTTTTTTGCCCTTGGTGGTTATGCCTTGGCGATGCACCTCCAATTAGCGCCTCTGAAAGCAGGTACCTTGCCGGAATTTATGAATCTCTACGGTGTTACTGAACTGCCTTGGTTTTGGCAACCGTTTGGTTCTTTTGGTTTAACAACAATTGCTGTTATTTTAATTCCCGCTTTACTTGGAGCGATTCTCGGTTATTTGGTCTTCCGAAACCGCATTAAAGGCGTTTATTTTTCCATCCTCACCCAAGCAGCAACGATTGTCTTTTTTAACTTCTTTAATGGTCAACAAAAACTTTTTAACGGCACCAATGGTCTGACCAACTATAAAACTATTTTGGGGGCAGCAGTTAATACACCCCAGACGCAGTTTGTCTTTTATACGCTTACAATTTTATTTTTAGCCGCAACTTATGCACTGTGTCGCTGGTTAACTGTAGGACGCTTTGGTAACTTGTTAATTGCGATTCGTGATGATGAAAGTCGGGTTAGGTTTACAGGCTACAATCCTACAGGTTTTAAAGTTTTAGTATTTGCAATTTCGGCGGCGCTGGCAGGTCTTGCTGGGGCAATGTTTACCATACAAACAGGGATCATTTCACCGAAGGCGATGGATATTGCGTTTTCGATTGAGATGGTAATTTGGGTGGCAGTAGGCGGTCGTGCTAGTTTAGTGGGGGCAGTTCTCGGTACGTTGGTTGTTAATTTTGCTAAGAGTTTTTTGAGTGAGAAATTCCCGGATATTTGGCTATTTTTCCAGGGGGCGCTGTTTTTAATTGTGGTAACGGTACTGCCAGATGGGTTTGTGGGATGGTTCCGGCAAGCAGGAGGCGATCGCTTATTGGCATTACTCGGAAAACGCAAACAATTACTCACCTATCCGAGTTTGTCAGAAGACCCAGAAGTGCAGCAGGAACGTGAAAACTTGGGGGCTAAAGGCAAATGAATGGCAAAATCCTGGAAACGGAAAATGTAACGGTAAGTTTTGACGGTTTTAAGGCTCTTAATAACCTGAACTTCAGTTTGGATACTGGAGAGTTGCGGGTGGTAATTGGTCCAAATGGTGCGGGGAAAACGACGTTTTTGGATGTGATTACGGGTAAGGTACAACCGACACAAGGACGGGTACTATTTAAGGGGCGAAATACGCGACGTTTGGCGGAAGAACAGATTGCGCTTTTGGGAATTGGTCGTAAGTTTCAGACACCTCGCGTTTATCTTAACCTGACGCCCCGCGAAAATTTGGAACTGGCTTGTAATCGTCATAAAAATGTTTTTTCCACTTTATTTGGTCGTCCGCCGGTAGCGGAAAGAAACACGATTGTGGGTTTACTGGAAACGGTTAATTTAAGTGTGAAAGCGGATTTGCAGGCGGCATTGCTATCTCACGGGGAGAAGCAAAGGTTGGAAATTGGGATGTTAGTGGCACAGTCACCTGATTTATTATTAGTCGATGAACCGGTTGCTGGTTTGACGGATGAGGAAACGGAAAATGTCGGGGAGTTACTGTTAGCTTTAGCAGAAAGTCATTCGATTTTGGTAATTGAGCATGATATGGAATTTGTCCGGCAAATTGCGCGGAAAGTAACGGTGTTGCACCAAGGAACAGTTTTGTGTGAGGGAAGTATTGATGAGGTGCAAAATGACCGACGTGTGATTGAGGTTTATTTGGGAGAACCGATGGAGGCGGCAGAATAATTTAGTTAGGGAAAATAATAGTTTTTGCTATTAACGCTCGATGCTTATGTCGCAGCTTTGTGCATACAAATTCCGCCTGCACGAACTTAAAAGTTTTCTATAATTACAATTTAAAAATGAATCAAGCAATAGCTAATTTACCTACACCTAACCCAACTCAGTTAATGCTGCAAGTAACGGGTTTAAATGTTTACTACGGCGAAAGTCACATTCTCCGGGATGTGGATTTAAGTGTGCCATCAGGGCAAATGGTTTGCCTAATTGGGCGCAATGGGGTAGGGAAAACGACGCTGCTTAAAACGATTATTGGTTTACTTAAACCTCGCACTGGAACTATTACTTTGGCAGGAGAGCAAATTAATAGTAAATCCCCTGATAATCGGGCACGTTTGGGTATTGGTTATGTCCCCCAAGGGCGGGAAATTATCCCCCGGTTGACGGTGAAGGAAAATCTTTTATTGGGTTTGGAGGCGCGACGCGGTGGGAGAAGTGGGAACGAGGAAATTCCGGAGGAAATTTTTGCGCTGTTTCCGGTTTTAAAATCGATGCTGTCTCGGATGGGTGGTGATTTGAGCGGTGGGCAACAGCAACAATTGGCGATCGCTCGTGCTTTAATGGGAAAGCCTCAGTTACTTGTCCTTGATGAACCCACAGAAGGCATCCAACCCTCAATTATCTTGGAAATTGAAGCCGCTGTGCGTCGGATTGTTGCTTCTACGGGTATTTCTGTTTTATTAGTTGAGCAACACTTGCATTTTGTCCGGCAAGCTGATAAGTATTACGCTATGCAAAAAGGTGGTATCGTAGCGTCTGGACTCACGAGCGAACTAAGTAATGAAGTTATCCAAAGATTTTTAGCCGTGTAATCTCCTCAAATTTCTCTTGAAGCCGACAGATTAAGGTATTTGGAGAATTGATGTAGGGTTTAGTCTATACCCTGTCCACTCCCAATCCTATTACTTCATCGGGAAAATTACTTAATTTGTCCTGACTTCTTAGGCTAATAGCTTCAGCCTTATTAGGATGAGTAAAGTAGAGACGATTAGGGATTTGCAAACAAGCGTCGTCAAAACCGCTGATAAGGTAAGGCTTTTGGGCAAATCTTCACTCACAAATTGCTAAGGTGGTGTCCCTGCATCAGCGATTTGCTGATGCAGACGAATTTATCGGCTGTCAACGCCCCAATTGAACCCAGTTGCGCCGGAGAAGAAGCCAAGGGCTTCCGAGTCGTTGCCGCACAAGTGGGTATCTTGGCAACTCAATCCACTAATGTCACCCGAAATTGAGCAGTTAGCGCAATCGGTTTCCAGCACGAGGGTTTACTCAAGCCCAAACCTCTCAAGCCGTTACTGACTTGATGAAAAAGATTGCTAGAACTTCTCAACAGACTTCTGACTCCTCTGGTAAAGTCTCTAAATCTTTACGAGAAACTGTAGAGGTAGCACAATGGCAAAGGTCTGTAGGTCAATTTAAGGCTGAGAATCAGCTCACAGCGTTATAGACTGCCGATGGA
>CADCTM010000759.1:0-1040 GCA_902805485.1 uncultured Coleofasciculus sp.
AACTAATGATCGCCACTAAAAACTCGGTTACGACCACTAGTTTTTGCCCGCAGCAGGTTTTCATCAGCGCGTCGCAGCAGCGTCTCTCCTTTAATGTCATCTTCTGCATTAAGAAATCCTAGTCCCAGACTGATGGTAATTTGAAGCGCCAATGTACCATCAATATTAAAGGGTTGGTCGCTAACCAGGCATTTCAGGCGGGTGGCGACATTTTTGGCTTCTTGGAAGTTAGTCTGACTCAAAGCGATCACAAATTCTTCACCACCATAGCGGAAGAGTGTGTCCTGAAGCCGTAAGTTGTGTTGCAGACGGGCGGCAAGCAGTTGAAGAACGCGATCGCCTACTTGGTGTCCATAATTATCATTAACCGACTTAAAATAGTCCACATCTAGCATAATCAGACTCAAAGGCGTCGAGTAGCTACGGGCATTTTGAATTTGCCGGGGTAACTCCCATTCCATTGCTCGACGGTTACTCAGTTCTGTCAAGGGGTCAGCTAATGCCATTGTGGAGAGGACATCGTTGGTTTGCATCAGTTCCCGATAGAACTTGATGCCGCGTAACCCGGCTTGAATTTGCGCCCTCAGCAGTCGGTTTTCTTGAATAGGGACTGCCGAGTCCGCCGTGTCTGCTGACATCGACAAGTAAGCATCTGCACCGCTTTCCAAAGCTTCGGTATAAGCGATCGCCTCTCGATCATCTAGTGTACCAACACTCGTTTTTTCAGACAGGGAATTAATCAAGATGCAGTAAGTCCATCCCAGTTGAGTCTGCTGTTTAATTTGAGCGCATAGTTCTAAACTACCTGC
The DNA here is from genome assembly GCA_902805485.1 of uncultured Coleofasciculus sp. Classification (GTDB taxonomy): domain Bacteria; phylum Cyanobacteriota; class Cyanobacteriia; order Cyanobacteriales; family Coleofasciculaceae; genus CADCTM01. The sequence continues at coordinate 810 of CADCTM010000759.1, forward strand.
CTGCGTTGCCTGTAAAATTAAGATAGCCGGTTGTTTTTCCTGAACCAGTGATACGACCTCATCCAAACAAGAGGACGCCTCGACGGTGCCAGACATTATATTGCGAATCTGGTTAACGTATGTAGCAAGAAAATGAGCATTTCCCACTACCAATACAGCAGCGTCCATTATTGTATGTAGCTTCAAAGAGCTAAGACATCGACCCTGATTAAGCAATGTGAAAACTTTTCC
>CADCTM010000759.1:1050-1359 GCA_902805485.1 uncultured Coleofasciculus sp.
CTAGTTGTTGAACTTCTTTACCCGATTCATACTCTTGTAATCCTCTCCAATATCTACAGGAAATCGCAGTAGCAATGACATTAATTCAGGGGGAATTTGTCAAATCTTAACGAAATCTCGTCATAATCTCCAAATTTTTTAACTTGCCATCGCTCCGGCTTTTTGTCCGTTTAGCAACTTCTTGATTTAAGAAAAAACTGAAGCAAACATCTTCTCACTCTGGCTTACAGGAGTTTTCAACTCAAGCAAGGGCGGGTTTTGGAGACAAAATAGTTGGTTTGAATACAAGGGTGATTCTAAAAAGCACTA
>CADCTM010000760.1 GCA_902805485.1 uncultured Coleofasciculus sp.
CGGATTTAGCACTACATAGGTATTAAAACCAACTGTTTTATCTACAAAACTCGCCCTTACAGTTTGTCTGTTGGGTATTAAAACCAACTGTTTTATCTGCAAAACTGTAAATCAGATTGCTATAGTAGCTATCTAACAACTAACGGTTCTAGTCATCGGTAATATACCCTTAACCAATGACCCCTATGCCAAGCGTTCACCCAGTGCCTCTCGTGCTTGTTCTCGGTCGTCAAAATGGATTTTTTCAGTACCAAGAATTTGGTAATCTTCGTGACCTTTACCTGCAATTAAAACGCCATCACCCGGTTGTGCAAGGCATATCGCCGTGCGAATTGCCGTAGCCCGATCGCATATTACAATCGGTTCGATTGCAGAAGGAATGCCTTCTAAAACATCTTGTAAAATTCGTTCTGGGTCTTCGGTACGCGGGTTATCCGATGTCAGCACCGCAACATCAGCAAGTTCTGCCGCGATTTTACCCATTTTGGGACGCTTTGTGCGATCGCGATCGCCTCCACAACCAAACACACAAATCACTTTCCCCCCAATAAACGGACGCGCCGCTTTGAGTAAATTCTCCAAACTATCAGGCGTGTGAGCATAATCGACAATCACGCTAATATCTTGATCAGGCTTAATTTGCACCCGTTCCATCCGTCCCGGAACTCCCCCAAACTCAGGCAGTGCCTTCACTACAGACTTTAAATCTAAACCCAAATGTAAAACAGCCCCAACCGCCGCCAGCATATTTGACAAATTATACTGACCGACCAACGGTAAGCGGAAAGGAACCTCACCTACAGGCGTATGCAACAAACCGCTAACTCCCGTTGGTTCGTAGTGCAAATTACTCGTCCACAAGTCCGCTGATTCGTTTTCCACACTGTAGCGCCAAACGCGATCGGGATGCATCTGTCCGATTAATTGCTGTCCATAAGGATCATCAACATTAATCACCGCCCGTCCTTGGAGATAATCATCATTAAACAGAAGTGCTTTCGCCGCGAAATAATCTTCCATATCGCGGTGATAGTCTAAATGGTCTTGAGTCAGATTTGTGAATACTGCCACCTCAAACGGACAACCCAGCACCCGCCGTTGTGCTAAGGCATGGGAACTTACTTCCATCACACCCAGTTTGCAACCCGCCGCTACTGCCGAGGCTAGTTGTTGCTGCAATTCCACCGCAAACGGTGTGGTGTGAACCGCTGTTTGCTCAAAACCTGGCCACCGAACATAAAGTGTACCCAAAAGCGCCGTTGGTAATTGGGCATGAGTTAGCAAAAATTCGATCAGATGGGTCGTTGTGGTTTTGCCATTTGTGCCAGTCACTCCCACTAACTTTAACTGTTGGGCTGGGTTGCCATAGAAGGCAGTAGCGGCTTGGGTACAAGCTAGTGTCATGTCCTCGGCTGTAATTACACAGGGAGTTTCCCCTCCCTGAGCCAGAGGGGGTTGTTTAAGCGCCGCTTCAGGAGAAATTAGGGCAGCCACAGCACCAGAAGCGATCGCACTTTCCCAAAATTCTCCACCATCGACCCGCGTTCCCGGCATCCCGATAAATAAATCTCCCGGTTTACAGGCGTGGGAATTGGTACAAATCCCCTTCACTTGCGCCTCTAGTGCCGGATGTTCAAACAACTGCCCGTTTAGGCTAGGAATCGCTGCTAATAACTCACGTAGCTTCATGCCAGATCCTCACAAAAATATGGACTCACAACTGGGGACTCAAGGCTTTTCTTGCCGATATCTGCGCTTATTTTGGCTCATCTCCTGATAAATATTTCTGTAACATTCGCTCCAATTGTGCCACTGTCATGCGGGGCGAAGGGCGAGGCAAGGGTTCTTCAGTCCCAGCAACTTGTCTACATATGACTGGCACTTCATACTGATACACCTGAAACCAAGCTTCACGAGTAGTAATATCTCGCACTTCTAATTCCAGGTTGAAACTTTGTATTTGTTCGAGCTTTTCTTGTAGTCCTTCGCACAAATGGCAACCGGGCTTACTGTAAAGAATTAATTGCATTCTTGTCTGCGAATTAGATTGGGTTTAATCGTAAACACTTGCTGGGTCTCCTAATTTTATTAGTTAGAAGTTCGCGGCTTTCATCGAGTTTAAACTCAACTTCACCCAAAATTTAACGAAGGTTCATTAAATCTTCAGGAAGCGGCTAGTCTTTTAAACCGCACCGTCGGTATTTATGTAGAAGCTCCACGATTCTCCAGTCAAATTATGGCTCTTTAAAGGTTAAGATTGATCGTGTTTAAACTCCTCTAAACATTAGACAAAAACGCTCTTATGACCCAATCGACCCAATCGCCGATTCAACTTCCTAACGTTGACCTGGATGAACTGAATCAACGCTATAACACTGCCCATCCTAAAGATGTCATAGCTTGGTGCGTTGAAAATATCCCGACAGGTCTTGTCCAGACTAGTGCCTTCAACGTTGATGATTTGGTCATTACAGATATTCTCTACCGTGACCTGAAACCGACAACACCCGTGCCCGTGATTTTTCTCGACACGTTGTATCATTTTCCCCAAACGCTAGAACTCGTAGCCAAAGCGGTTGAGGTCTACAAAATGGACTTAAAAACCTATAAGATTCCAGATGTTGAGTCCCGTGAAGCTTTTGCGGCTAAGTACGGTGATGCGCTTTGGGATACGGATATTCAGCAATTCCATCACCTGACCAAGATTGAACCTCTGCAACGAGGCTTGGCAGAACTCAATACCGTTGCTTGGTTTACCGGTCGCCGTCGTGACCAAGCGGTAACTCGTGCGGAGATGCCGATTTTTGAGCTTGATGGTAACGGACGCCTGAAGGTTAATCCCATCGCCAGCTGGACGCGCAAAGAAACCTGGGCTTATGTCCACGAACATGGGGTAATTTATAACCCACTACACGACCAAGGCTATCCCAGCATTGGCGATGAACCGATTACAACCCGAGTGGCGGAAGGTGAAGATGAACGCGCGGGTCGTTGGCGCGGTACTGGCAAAACTGAGTGCGGCATCCACATCTAAAATCGCTTCCGATTTTATTGTCCAGATGGGGAGAAGATAAAAGGGATAACTTCTGAGCAATCTGCCTTCTCCCCAAGCTGGAAGTACGGTTTTGAGGATAAATCGCTAAATGAAGCTGTATTTAAAGTAGTTGCCCAGGGTGTAACACCTTTCTCTGATGTTGACAAGTAACATTTTTTTTCAGTTACTCAGGCTCGATTGCGATGGCAGCACAAATTAATATTGTTTGTTCAATCTAATTGCTGGATTTTTTTGTAGATTTATAAATGGTTCTTATAATATCGGAATTTTAAGCAAATTTTGTATCTTCAGGAACAATTTCTATGAATGTAATGTTCTGTGAAGATTCGTACGAACCTTGACATTCTTTTCCTAGATTTACTAATAATGGCAGGAAGGACAAATCATTTGTCCGCTCTTGTATATCTACTAAAAAACTGGCGGGTTTCAAACCTGCTTGTTTAGGCTGGCGTATCTATCAGGATGAACGCAATGTCTGGAAATCAGGGACTTCTGCCGAAATACCAAAACTCCTTACCGAGCCATTCCGATATCCTTAGCATTTTGAGGCAAGATAATACACCCCTGAGTGAAAACTTCAGCAAATGTTTTGAAACTCGCAGGTTTCAACTGGGCGATGAACTAGCTATCTACAATGTATCTAATTCCCACCAGAGTTCTGTTCAGGAAGAACAAAATGATTGTGGTTTTTACGTAATTTCCCAAGGTCGGGTGCGATTGTTAGGCGTGGATGCCTTAGAAAGCAGGGAAGTTTCGACAATGGTGCTAGAAGCAGGGGAAAGCTTTGGTACAGAAGCCGTATTTGCCAATGTCTCCTCATTAAGCCGTGCAATCGCTGCCAGTGACGGTGAAATGGCATGGATTCCTTTTGCACAACTTCAACCAGAGTTAGAACATCTGCCTCAGTTACGAGAGCATCTCGTCTCAACCGCGACAACACGGGCGATGCTACTCTTCTTCAAAACAGCGACAGACTTGCATCGCTTGTCGGGAAGGCAATTACAGCAACTTTTACCTTATCTAGTAGAAATACAGATTCCAGCAGGCAAAGCACTGGTTCAGTATTGTTACGGAGGTCAATTTTGGCTCAATAGTGGTCAAGCGAACAAAGGTGAACAAGCGCTTGCGATTGGAGAAAGTTGGGGCGAACCCACCCCAGCCGATTGGATTGCTCAAACCGACGTGGTAGTTTATAAACTGCCGACAGAACATTATGAAATCGCGACGAGTCTGGGCGTTGTCCTACTAGCATCCGGGGATAAGGCGTCTCGAAACGGACATTCCAGTAGTCAAAAACGCCCAGTCGCCGCAAAAAGTCAAAATCATCTACATTCCCCTTTGCCTGCAACAGCTTCGCAAAATGGAAGCGGTAATGGCACTGCAATCCTAAACGCCCAACCGAATGCCCCTGATTTTCCCCAACCTGCAACGCGCCGCCGTCTAGGGCGTGCTTGGTGGCAACGCTATCCCTTTATTCAACAACAAAGTTCTTCAGATTGTGGTGCCGCCTGTTTAGCAATGATCGGGCAGTATTGGGGTAAGCGTTTTAGCCTCAACACATTGCGAAATCTTGCCGGAGTCGGTCGCAGTGGCGCGTCCCTCAAAGGCATAACCACGGCAGCAGAAAGTTTAGGATTTCAAGCAAGACCGGTACGAGCGTCTTTAAGCCGTTTATCAGATCAAAATAATCCCTGGATCGCGCATTGGGAAGGCAATCATTACATCGTAGTTTACCAAGTCAAAGGCGATCGCGTTCTTGTTGCCGATCCCGCCGTCGGAAAACGTTCACTCAGCCGTGCCGAATTTACCACAGGTTGGACAGGGTACGCCCTACTCCTAGACCCAACTCTCCAACTCGAAGCCATCCCATCGGAAAAAAACTCTTTAGGTCGTTTTTGGCAGTTGCTTTGGCCTTATCGAGCGATCATCGGGCAAATTATCCTCGCTTCCTTGCTACTACAGGTATTTGGCTTAATTACTCCCCTATTTACCCAAATAATCCTTGACAAAGTAGTAGTCAATAAAAGCTTCGTCACCCTACACGTTTTTGCGATCGGGTTGATTTTATTCGGTATTTGGCGAATTGGCTTAACGGCAACCAGGCAATACCTGCTGGACTATTTTTCCAATCGCTTAGACTTAATCTTCATCAGTGGCTTTATCAACCATACTCTAAGGCTGCCGCTAAAGTTTTTTGAATCGCGCCAGGTGGGGGACATCATTACCCGGGTTCAAGAAGCCCAGAAAATTCAAGTATTTCTGACACGGCAAGCTGTTTCAACTTGGCTAGACACCTTAATGGTATTTGTCTATATCGGGTTGATGAGTTATTACAACTGGAATCTCACCTTATTAGTACTCGCACTAATTCCACCCTTGGTGATTTTGACCGTTGTTGCCAGTCCGTTTCTGCGAAACGTGTCACGGGAAATCTTTAAAGAAGATGCTGGGCAAAATTCTCTTTTGGTAGAAATGATGATGGGGGTGGCGACAGTTAAAGCCGCCGCATCGGAACAAGAGGTGCGCTGGCGCTGGGAAGAACGCCTTACCAGTATGTTAAACGTGAAGTTTAAAGGGCAAAACCTGGGTAATGGTTTGCAGTCAACGGGGAGTTTGATTAATACCCTGGGTAGCACCGCTTTACTATGGTACGGGGCGACATTGGTTATGCAAGACCAGCTTAGTATTGGTCAGTTTGTGGCATTTAATATGCTGCTCGGGAATGTGATCAACCCGATTTTGGCACTGGTGAACCTGTGGGATGAGTTTCAGGAAGTCCTGGTGTCTGTGGAACGGCTTAATGATATCTTTTTAGCCAAACCGGAAGAAAGTCCCCAAACTCCGCTGTTGACTCTGCCCAAATTACGAGGGGATGTGAAGTTTGAGAATGTTACCTTCCGCTACGATGAGGACGAACAGCGCAATACTCTACAAAATATTTCCTTTGAGGCGCATTCTGGGCAAACGATCGCCATTGTTGGGCGTAGTGGATCGGGCAAGAGTACTTTAGTCAAGTTACTTCAAGCTTTGTATCACCCAACAAGCGGTCAAATTAATGTTGATGGACACGATATCTGCCAGGTTTCACCTCAGTCGTTGCGGAGTCAAATGGGTGTTGTGCCGCAGGAGTGTTTTTTGTTTTCCGGTACGGTTTTGGAAAATATCACTTTGTATCGGAATGAATATACCCTGGAGCAAGCCGTAGAAGCGGCAAAATTGGCAGAAGCTCATGCCTTTATTCAGTCCTTGCCTTTGGGATATAACACGAAAGTGGGGGAGCAAGGTTCGATGCTTTCTGGGGGACAACGGCAACGAATTGCGATCGCAAGGGCGCTGTTGGGCGATCCGAGAATTCTGCTTTTGGATGAGGCAACTAGTTCGCTCGATACTGAGTCGGAACGGCGTTTTCAACAAAATTTAGCGCGAATTAGTCGTGAGCGCACTACTTTTATCATTGCTCATCGCCTCTCAACGGTACGGAATGCCGACTGCATTTTAGTCTTAGACAGAGGTGTTTTGGTTGAGTGCGGCACTCATGAGCAATTGATGGCACTGCAAGGGCTTTATTACCACCTTGCTATTCAGCAGCTCGATCTTTAATTAGCCTGAGTTTGTCTGCTGGATTTCTTTTTTCTTTTTTACCTTCACAATATCTTCACAGTTTTATGGATCATATTTATCTAAAACTTAGGAATGCTACATATGCCAATTTAAAAACTGGCACATTTATAAAGTTCTGTTTCTGTAGCGACTCTAGTTAAATTTGATTCTTTTGGAAATTTTGAGTAATAAGTTCGAGGATGCCATGAACTCGAAGGTTCAGCAAAAAATGTTCTGCGCGATCGCATTTAAAAAACTAGGACTTACGCACTGTACAAATCACACATGGTGTGCATGAACAACATGACCTCGTTGGCACGGTTTTCACTCGACCGTTATACGCGCCCTGACTATGCTGACCTGCTTACTCAACTTTTGAGCGTTGCTTCCTACTGAAATACTGCTGTGCCGTAGGCAATACTGCTCTCGCACGACCGTTGAATGTAAAACTTTGTAAACAAAACCCGATGCCTCGCATAAAAGAAGACGCCTGAGCCTGACTAATAACTAGGGCAATGCACTGGGTATCTTCAGGTAGCGGTGAATTCATTCTGGAACACCTCAAGCATAAATTTTGTAGAGATCACATAGTCAGTTTTTTGTCAATGCGTAAGTTCTAGTTTTCTAAAAAATTAAGGAGTATACAGATGGCTTTTTTTGAAGGCACAGATGGCAATGACCTAATCGTTGGTACCCTTGATGGTGATCTAATTTGGGGAGGGGATGGCAATGATGGCATCTTTAGCCTTGATGGCGACGACTCAGTATTCGGTGGCGATGGCGAAGAGATTATTATTGGTGGCGGTGGTAGTGACTCCCTTTTTGGGGAAGAGGGTGACGACTTAATCTTTGGCGACGTGGCACTCGTTGGTGGTGTAAGTGAGAACGACTTCATCAGTGGTGGAAATGGTAATGATGTCGCCTTTGGAGGCGCTGCCAACGATACTATTAACGGTGACGCTGGCAATGATGTCCTCAATGGTGAAGAAGGGAATGACTTCCTGAATGGTGGCGAGGAATTAGATGTCCTCTTTGGTGGTAATGGGGATGACCTAGTATTTGGTGGCAATGGAGATGATCGGCTGTTTGGTGACGCTGGTAATGACTTCCTCAATGGTGAAAATGGGAACGACTTCCTCAATGGTGGTAACGGGAATGACCTACTCTTAGGGGGTCGAGGAGATGACTCACTCTTTGGTGAAGCTGGCAATGATGTCCTTAATGGTGAACAGGGGAATGATATCATCAACAGCGGAGATGGTCAGGATACACTCTTTGGTGGAAGCGGCAACGATCGCTTCTTTGGAGGTTCTGGGAACGACCAAGTCTTTGGTGGAGACGATAACGACTTAGCTGACGGTGAAACGGGGGATGATCTCCTCAATGGTGGGAATGGCAACGATGTCCTCTTTGGGAACCTCGGCAATGACACCCTTATCGGTGAAGCGGGCGTAGATATCCTCGTTGGTAGCCAAGGTAACGACTCCCTCTCTGGTGGCGATGGTAATGACATACTCGTTGGCGTTGACCCAAATATCCCGCAGCTTGGCTTAGGTGCAGGCGAAATCGATACCCTAAGTGGCGGTTCAGGGGGTGATACATTCGTCCTCGGTGAGAACGGGGACATCACAGTAGAGAACGGAACCACAGTACCTATCCAAAGGGACTTCCCT
>CADCTM010000761.1 GCA_902805485.1 uncultured Coleofasciculus sp.
TTCGAGTTTGTTGTGACTTTAGTCACATTTGGGTGCATCTATCTATGAATTTGGGAGCTAAAAAGTGTCAAGAAACGTAACGGAGCCAATTTCTCCAAAATTACCCCAATGGCCTGAGCCTAATTTGAGTAACGTAACTGTGGGGGACGGATCGCTGACGGTAGATGAAGTAGTCAACGTTGCCAGAAAGTCCTCGCAAGTTTATTTAACGAATCGGGATGAAATTTCTCAGAGGGTAAAGGCATCCTGCGACTACATTATGGATGCTGTCGAGTCGGGAAAGCCGATTTACGGTGTGACAACCGCATTTGGAGGGATGGCAAATACTGTAATCTCTACTGAAGATGCGACTGCTCTACAAAATAATCTCGTCTTTTATCACAAGGCTGGGGCTGGTAAGCGGTTGCCGATCGCTGATGTCCGAGCCGCGATGATCCTGCGGATCAACTCACACCTATACGGTGCCTCAGGCGTCCGCTTAGAACTGGTGGAGCGCATGACAACCTTCCTCAACGAAGGAGTAACACCTCACGTTTATGAATTTGGCTCCATCGGCGCTAGCGGCGACCTCACACCCCTGGCTTACATTACTGGATCCCTGATTGGGTTGGACAAATCCTTTACCGTTGACTTTCAAGGTGAAGAGATGTCATGTGTACAAGCGCTTGAGAAGCTTGGCTTACCCCCCCTGCACTTGCGCCCCAAAGAAGGGCTGGCAATGATGAATGGCACCTCTGTTATGACTGGTATAGCAGCCTTATGCCTCCGCGACGCACAAGTCTTGCTTGCCCTAGCAATGGGCGTTCATAGCCTAATGATTCAAGGGCTAGGGGGTACTAATCAATCGTTTCATCCTTTTATTCACGCCCTCAAACCTCATTCTGGTCAAATATGGGCAGCTTCCCAAATGATCGAACTCCTTACAGATTCGTGCTTGAGCCGAAACGAGTTAGATGGTAAGCACGACTACCGGGGTGCAGCTCCTATTCAAGACCGCTATTCGCTCCGCTGCTTGCCTCAATATCTGGGGCCAATTGTTGATGGATTGGCAGATATTGTTCAGCAGATTGAAGTAGAAATAAACTCGGTAACAGATAACCCTTTGATCGACGTTGAGAATGAAGCCAGCTATCACGGCGGCAATTTTCTGGGACAGTATGTTGGTGTGGGAATGGATCGTTTGCGATATCTTTTAGGTTTGCTATCTAAGCACCTGGATGTGCAAATAGCGCTGTTGGTTGCACCGGAATTTAATAACGGGCTGTCACCGTCTTTAGTTGGTAACACGAGCCGTAAGGTCAACATGGGTCTAAAAGCTCTGCAAATAACTGGAAACTCGATTACGCCGTTGTTGACA
>CADCTM010000762.1 GCA_902805485.1 uncultured Coleofasciculus sp.
GGGGGGAAGTTGGGCCGCGGTTATCCAAGTAGTTGGTTAAAGTCAGCAAAAAAGTCAGCCCGCTCCCGGATGATCCACCTTTTGAAGGCAGTAAAGCATGAAGCTGATCTTAATTCCCGAACGATTTTGTCTTTGATGATTTGTTTCTCTTCGTCGTCAAACTCATTATCGTAATAATCGAAAAGCAAATCTTGAAAACGCCGGATTTCCTTAAGCAACTTGCTTCTAAGATTAGCCGACTCAATTAGCTTGAGTTCCGTAGTACCGTTGTAGATCGCACGTAGTAACGCAACAGTATCGTTTACCGCCTGGCTGTCTTCGAGTGCGGTGATGACCGCTTTTTCCTTCGGGAACGGATTGATTTTATATTTAATCCGCCGGTCAACCCCATCCGCCTCCCGGGTACAATCGAGAAGATATTCGTACTTGTCGGATTTCGTGTTGTTGCAGTGCGAACAGGCGTAGTACAGGTTGTTCCAGTCGAATTTAAGCTCCTTGTCTCCCCGGTGCGGTTTGAAATGCTCGATGTTGATGGAAAGCGGCGCTTTGTCTTCGCACAGGTAGCATTTGTTCTTGAAGTCTTTTTGAATCAGGGGCAGCACGCCCTCGCAGTGGTACGTGCCGTTGGCCTTAGCTTTCTCAACTTCCAGGCAGGGAGGACCGGGTTGCGTCTTGGGTAAGTGAACCATATTCCTTAATTCCCCCTTTTGCTCATCTCCTCCATGCGTATCTGCTGAAGCTTTACGGCCAGTTCATCCGAGACAAACTTGGGGATGCTTTTAAAATAATTCTTGTATTCAATCAGCTTTTCCGTTTCACTCCGGCTTTTGGTGTTCTTGTGAACCAACCGTTCGTAGTCCTCCAGTTTTTCCTTGAGTACGTCCGAATATTTATCCGAATCGAAGTAACTTTCAATGATGGCATCGTAAGAATACCCGGATAAATCTTCTGTCACTATCCTTTTCTCAAGATCGCAAACTACAGCGTTTTCAACCGAACTGATGACAAAAGGGGAATGCGTGGTGACGATGAACTGAATCTTTGGAAAGAAAGAAATCAGGAAGGGTAATACTTTCTTTTGTAACTCTACGTGGAGGTGCGTTTCAATTTCGTCAATCAGCACGACGCCTTGGAGGTCGTAGCTTTTTGTCTTATGCGTTTCCATGCGCATGATGAGTTCGGTAATAATGCTCAAAATCGAGGAGTAACCACCCGAAAGCTGGTTAAGGTTGTAAGGTGCTTTACCTTGCTCAATTATTTTGAAATCGTAAGTCCTGCGATCAAATTCAAGCCTTAGCCCTTCATCATCAAAAAGCTCGAAAAGGTTGTGTTCGAAATGGGTGAACCACTCGTCA
>CADCTM010000763.1 GCA_902805485.1 uncultured Coleofasciculus sp.
TAGTAAAGTTGCGGATAATCTCTTGCAAACTCGGAAGTTTTGTACGTAAATAATTTGTCTGCCAAAAACATTCAACTTTCTGTTAAAAGAGATGAGTACTATGCGGATTAATGCGTCTACCTTTCCAGCAACAGTCGTCGGTACTCTCAGTATCTTGTGCATTAATTCGCCCAAGGCTGATGCCATTCTGCTAATAGGCAATAGTGACAGCAACAATATCATCGTCTTTGATGAACAGGTTGGAAATTTTTTAGGTAACTTTACAACACCTGGTAACGGTGGGTTGCGGACTCCCGATGACTTGACCTTCGGTCCGGATGGCAATCTCTATGTCAGTAGTGGTGGAGACAACGCTCTGAGCCTTTTAGACCCCTCATATCCACAAGATTCAGCGGTTCTGCGCTTTAGCTCCACGGGAGAATTCCTGGGTGTAGCTGCCTCTGGCAACGGATTAACTCGTCCCTACGGCAATGCATTTAGTCCGGATGGCAACCTCTACGTCAGCAGTTTTCGTACTAACCAAATCTTGCGCTTCAATGGAATAACAGGAGAATTCTTAGGTGTCTTTGCCTCTGATAACAATAACGGTTTAGGGACACTGAACGGATTAAATGGTCCCAATTCTCTGCTGTTTGGTCCAGATGGCAGCCTCTATGTTGCTACGGAGGGTACGGCTAATAACGCTTCTGGTGACTTGGTATTTGCTTACGATAGTCAGGTGTTGCGCTACAGTTCAGCTCAGGTAGCTGGTATAGAGCCTACTACAGCTCCTAGCGTCTTTATCTCACAGCCTAGTACTTTACCAGAAAGCGAATTTGTTAGCCTATTAGGATTAGCCCTCGCACCCAACAACGACATTTTAGTCAGTGACTTTGCAGGCGGAATTCGGCGTTATAACTTAGCGGGTGATTTAGTTGATACGTTATCGACCAATTACACAGATACCATTCCCAGTAGCAATTTTATCGGTAGTTTAACTTTCGGATCTGGTAGTTCTAGCGATAATCTCTATAGAACCCATTTGGGATCTATTCATTGGCTAGCCGTTTGAGCATCAGTCTGATGAAGCAGAGATTGAGTTTAGCAGTGGCATGGCTGAGAGTTCGCTCAAAATTTTTGACCAAACTCTTACAGCGTTCCATCCAAGCATTTGAGCGTTCGATCACCCATCGAGTTGTGACCACGACGAATCCGGTTTTCCCAAGAGCGGCTTTTTCGGCTTTAGTCGGTTTGGGTGCTAACTCAAACCGAATCTTGGTCAGAATTTGTGGATAGAGTTTTTGGAGTTCGGCTGTAATTTTATCGGGGTGATACCCGTCGCCCGTGCAAAATCGTAATCTTCGGGATGTTCACAGGTTTAGCCCGAAAGTAATCGAGATTGCGGCTCAACAATTCAATCAAGCCTTGGTCATCGCTGACATTAGCTTTCGTGCAGTGGGTAAAAAACGGTAAGCAAGCGCGTATCGACCGCGAGGTGACGTTTGATGCCATTGGTGCATTTGTAATGGCAGAATCCTTTAGATTCAACACTGGCATTGCATGTATTCTTCACGGCTTGTGAGTCGATGATTAATAACCTTGTCCACTTTGGGTTTTTTTGACCTGTTGCCGCACTTTGGCATGGAGGGTTGTCATAATTCGGTCTAGAATTCCATCTGTGCGCCACTGCTTGTAATGCCAAAATACTGTCGAGTAGGGCGGTAAGTATGAAGGGCAGATCACACCAATTACAGCCATTTTTCAGTTGATAGAAGATGCCATCCAGGATTTGCCTTTTCGTCCAACGACGTGGTCGGGTTTGCTTCTTTTGGGGCAGTAATGGCTCTATGAGTTCCCACTCTTTATCGGTTAAGCTGCTGGTGTATGGCATTGACTCGAAGACGGCATTTCTGTTTAATCTTAGCTTGTCATCCGAGATCCCAAATGGGTTCTATACAGTTGGATTTGATTTTAATAATGACAACATTGGCTCAGTCTTAGCTTTCAATGAGGCGCAAGGAAGCTCTACAATGTTCACGGGTTTTGAGTTTACTAACATTAGCCTGGAGCGTCCTATCGGTATAACTGCTGTTCCTGCGCCTTCCTCAATAAGCTGTGGTGCATCTAACTTGTAGATAGTGCCTCTAAAACTCGCGCCGGGAGAAGATAAGGATGGCGATCGCCAAAAGCATCACCGTATATACCAAACCATACACCCCATTACCTAAAAGCGTACCTGCAACACCATCCCTACCCAGAAAACATTTTCTGGCTGATTGAATTCTCTAACACCAGCCTAGGTAAAGACCTGGATATCAAGCGCAAAGCTTACGCCACAGCCTGCATTCCTGAATATTGGGTGATGAATTTAAAGACTCGACAACTCAAGTTTTTCGTGCCCCTGTTAATGTAGACTACGCTTCTGAATCTACCCTCACGACTGGTTGAAATTCGTCCTCTAGCATTTTCCGACGTTGTGGTTTCGGTGCAACAGTTGTTAGAGGGATGACACTTGAATAAAAGGTCATGAACGGACTAAGGCGATCGCAGCGCACTGGTTCTCGCCGAGTGCCTAATAGCGAGAGCTACAGCTAAATTGGTGCATAAGTCCTCTAAGCTCGGAGACATAGCTGAATTAGCCATCCATCCAATTAACTCCCCATGCGAACTCAAGCCTACCTCCTCGCCCCGATCATACTATTTGCAGTCCTGACGCCTCAGCATGGGGTGGGTGCCACCTTAAATCCTGCTGAACTTTCAAGTAATGAAACTACAATTGTCCAAGCAGATGTTCTATTGGAAGCTTCATCCGGACAAGGCGAAAGAGTAGCCCAAGCGAGGGGAGATGAGTTTGGAAAAGTCGAAGCGCTGTCCGCGATCGCTTCTGGTTTAGTTTCTAGGGGAAAAATCGACCAAGCCCTACAAGTCGCTCAACAGATTCAAGATCAATCTACCAAAAGCTCAGTATTGCGTAGTATCGCTTACCAGTTGGCTTCATCAGGAAAAATCGACCAAACCCTGCAAGTCGCTCAACAGATTCAAGATCAATCCTTCAAAGACTCAGCCTTGTCTAGCATCGCTCAACAGTTGGCTTCATCAGGAAAAATCGACCAAGCCCTGCAACTCACTCAACAGATTCAAGATGAATCCTCCAAAGACTCAGCCTTGTCTAGCATCACTTCTGGGTTAGTTTTATCGGAAAAAATTGACCAAGCCCTGCAACTCGCGGGGGAGATTGAAGATGAATCCTTCAAAGGCTCAGTGCTGTGGTAATGTTCTAGACGTGTGGAAATAAGGAAGAATGAGAGGAGCTGTGGTTCCTCAGAAGATAAATGGTATTAGAACCAGTTTTGTGCCCAGATCGTGGCAGTGCTGATGTTGTCTGTCATGGTTGCTCTCGTACCCTTGAAACCTCGATACAAATGTTGCAATCCGGAGTGTCAACGCCACACATTCATTCGCAGCTACACCTATCGCGGCTATCTGCCAGAGGTGAAACAGCAGATTACGGAAATGGCACTGAATGGGAGCGGCATTCAGGACAGGGCAAGAGTGCTGAAAATCAGCCCCACTACGGTGATTGAATCATTAAAAAAAAGATCGACACTTGAAATCAATCCATGAAGCACGATTGGCTGAAATCGAACCGACTCAGACGATTGTACAATTGTGTCAGTGGGAGGACCTTGAGGCAGAAGTCGATGAAATGTGGAGCTTTGTTCAGTCCAAAGCCCAACAGCGATGGCTGTGGCACGCCATCGACCACCAGACTGGACAGGTCTTAGCTTATGTTTTGGCGGACCATAAAGACAGTGCCTTTGTTCAACTCCAAGCGTTGCTCGAACCCTTTGGCATTACCCAGTTCTATAGTGACAATTGGGGGGCATATCAACGGTTGCTGCATCCTCCGAGTGCATACCGTGGGTAAAGCGAATACTCAAACGATTGAGCGAAAGCATCTGACCTTACGGACTCGGATTAAGCGCTTAGCTCGCAAGACCATTTGCTTTTCCGGCGTTGCTGGGCGTTGCATAATGAAGGGATGATTAAAGGTGCTGTACTATGTCAATGTCGCTACTGTGAGTCTACTGAGGTTAGGAAGAATGGGAAACGGCGAGGTAAACACGCATCACATTTGTACTGCCTGCGGTCGTCAATTTATCGACAGTTATAACCCGCCCAAAGGCTACGGTGAAGATCTCAAGCAGAATTGCAGTCAGGCAGTACGTCAACGGCATGGGGTTTCGCGGTATTGAACGCTGTACTGGGGTTCACCATACGACGGTGATTCATCTTCGTGAAGCAACTCGCCAAGCAACTGCCAGATGCCCCGGCAGAGTCTGAGATTCTCTCTTGTGGGAGAACTCGACGAACTGGAGACATTTGTCGGGTCAAAAAAAACAAAGTTTGGGTCTGGACAGCCGTGAACCATTTTCGGGCAGGCATTCTTGCTTGGGTGGTGGGAGATCATAGTGCACAGACGTTCAAGCCCTTGTGGCAGATTGTCCGTTGCTGGCAATGCTACTTCTATGTTACGGATGGTTGGAAGGTTTACCCAAGTTTCATTGAGGCTGGTGAGCACATTGTCAGCAAGACATACATGACGAGAGTTGAAGGGGAGAACACACGATTACGACACTACTTAGCCCGACTGCACCGTTCGACATTGTGTTACTCCAAGTCGGTCGAAATGCTGAGGTCTTCACTTCGCTTGCTGATTCACTACCTAAAGTATCGATCAATACCTATCTTCACTTGATTCATCCCTCTGTTCAGCAACGCCGTAAATCCTGTTTGATTTAAGTCCCGTTCTGGAAAAAGACCATTGGACGCGCTGACGACTCAGTTATTAGGGATAGTCTTCATGGCAATTGCAAGGTACCGAAGATTTTCCGGTTTTTCAAGCTGGAAATACGAACAGAATAGCCCTCTTTCACTAGGCTAGAAGGTGTCCACTCATAAACTCCATCGTTCTCCGTATGCCTAGCGATGACTTGGATACGTTTGTTTCCCTCATACAACTCAATTGTCACCTCGCTGTCGAGATTACCCCTCCACAAGATGAGATAAGGGTTATTCTCCTCAAGGTACGCCGTACCCGCAGGTTGACTGATTTTGATGAGTGGTTCGACCGGCTTTTTGATTCGTGTGCGGAATCCTAGGTAATGGGGAAGCTTGTGAAAGGTTGGCTTATCTTCCTGATTAGCTGGTTGAGGTAGGATAATATTTCCTTGCCGGGAATTGAGCAGGTAAGTAGAGCTACCGCCGTCGATAGTAATGATGTTACCTTTTACACCTAATTGACGTAATAGATCGGCTGACCGATCCAGTGTCGCTCTGTTCACTGTCATAATCAACAGCAGCTCATCGCCTTTAATACCGTCAAAATCCAGTGTACCGATGACATGATACCGATTCACTTGATTTTGGGCTAATACTTTAGCCGGATGATCGCTGTACTGGTAACTGACTATTGCATTTTTAACGCTGCTTTGGTCTAGAGGCGCACCAGTAGCAGGGTTGTAATCCGTAATATATGCTCCAGAATCATCCCAGACTAAAGCTTTCAAACGGATATTACTATAAAATCTGTCGGCTGGTTGGCTTATCGGTCCGTAGGGGCTATGTCCACCAGTGATAACTACACCATTGAATTTAATGGGGAATGATAACTGTGAGCTAGATTCATATTGCTCAAAAAAAGAACAGTTAATCAGGGAAAAAACTGCTTCGCCGTAAAGTTGTTTATATTCGTTAGCGACTTCCTCAAACAGCTTCATTTTAAAGAAAGGGCTGTAATACTTACCTTCCCCTTTATAGTATTTCCCCTGACCCAGACCCATATTACCCACTTCGCCGATGAGTTGGTCTATTTGCATTTTTTGCAGGTTAATGATTTGCAGATAGGCTTCATTACCATCAGGTAATTGCTGTTTATACAAAAGAGCGCCTTCTTTTCGATCTAGGGGTTGGTAAGAAGATGGAGGGGTGAAGGTTTGGGCAATCCCAATGCTAGTGATAATCGCAAGACTAATAAGTGCAAGAAAGAAAGAAAATATAACTTTGTGAAGCTGAACTGAAAACATAAGCTGTGAATGATTGATAATTATTTTGTAATTAGCCCTTTTTCGGAAACGTTTCACTCTCGGTTTCTCCACAACTTTTCAGATGCTTTTCGACATTCATACACCGATCACCTCTTCCAAAATTCGGCTTTTCGCTAAAACGGAAAGGAGGTACTGAAGATGCAAATGGTGGGAAAGTCAACAGTTGGGAGCTAGTGCGGAAGCCCGTCCGGTCAAAGGTAGTGATGCCTTGGCGCAGGCTGCTTCTCTTGAGAGCGCATCTCCCTGTCTTCTACATCGGTGTATCACTGAACAAAGACAACTGACCAGGAGAGACATTCCCCTTACCTGTTTGATGTACAGCTAGATGACAAGGCGCACACAGAGGAATCAAGTTCTCTGGTCTATTGTCCTCTGGGGTGAAGTTCGCGTGATGGACGGACAGGGTAGCTACAGTCCACTCAGAACGGGTGAGGTCTTTCGGCTTCTCTCCAGGGCGAAGACATTGTTTACCACAGTGACGACAACGCCAACTAGCTGCTTCTTTGACTACGAGGGCAATATCAGACCAATTATCAGGGTAACGTTGGCGATCTATTGGCATTTTTCCTCATCCTAGTCCTTTCACTATCTGAAGAGTGATTCTAGGGGAAATAACAGTGAGCGCAATAGTTCTAGGGGATCTATTAAGGGATGCGATCACCGTTGCTATTTTATTAATCTAGAGTCCGGTGTTTAACTCTGATGATATAGCAACTGCCTTGGCGGTTAAGACATAGACTAGAAGTCGTTCCGTAGACTGCGCCGAGCTGGCAAAGAATCATGCCCAAACCCTACAGTTACGATCTCCGTCAGAAGGTGATCTAAGCCATCAAGCTTGATGGTTTGAAGAAAAGTGAAGCCGGTCAACTGTTTAACATCAGTCGCAACACTGAGGAAATTGGCAGCCCGACACAACGTCTAGAAATCTTAGATTGGTATCATCTGCGGGAAAATCTTTATAAGGTTGGTGGTTCCCGCAAGCGGTTGAAACAAGCTGAAACACTACAGTGGCAAGGTCAATTGAATAACGCGATCGCCTTATTTACTAACATTGTCTCTCAAGCAAGCTCAAAACTTTTGTACCTATATGCAAAAGCATCGCGCCCGAATTGTAGACTCTGGGGATTTTCAAAAACAACAACTTGGCTCAATTGGTTCTGGAGCATAAAAATCAGCCGTCAAACAGATTGACTCTAGCGATACACCGTCGTTTTACGACTTGAGTTTTGCACCATAAACTAGACGTACTTACGAGCGACCAACAAGTCATCAAATTTTCTGCCAGTGAGCAGATAAGTGCTCATATCCCCCTTGCCCTTGACAAAGATAACGCCCCGTTCCTCAAATAGGTACTTGTCCCGTAATAGCTCATAGGTTGCGGCTGTTACCTGTATGGCATCGTCAACGCCTTGGGCTTCCATGCGGCTAGCAACGTTAACGGTATCGCCCCACAAATCATAGAAAAACTTTTTGATGCCAATGACGCCCGCAACGACGGGACCACTGTTGATGCCAATCCGGAGTTTGAACACTTCACCCGTCTGTTCGCCTATTTTCACCATTTCGGCTTGCATATCCAGCGCCATTTCTGCGATCGCGAGCGCATGATCCGGATGGGGGGTCGGCAAACCAGCGACAACCATGTAGGCATCGCCAATGGTCTTGATTTTCTCTAAACTGTGCCGCTCAGCTAGCTGGTCAAACTTTGAGAAAATTAGATTGAGAACTATTACCAGTTCTTTTGGAGAGGTTCGAGCCGAGAACTCGGTAAAGCCAACGATATCAGCAAACAGAACGCTGACCGCTTCAAAACTGTCTGCAATCGTGCTTGGGTAACGTTTTAACTGCTGTGCAATTGATTCAGGTAAGATATTGAGCAGCAGTTGCTCTGTTTGTTCCTGTTGAAAACGCAGTGATTCTTGGGCTACCCTACGGACTGTAATGTCAGAGACAGCACCTTCGTAGTAGAGTAGTGCCCCGGTGGAGTCACGAACCGCACGGGTGTTTTCTGACACCCAGATAACACAGCCGTCCTTACGATAGACCAGAGACTCAAACTCAAACACGGCATTGTCCGCTTGTATAGCGGCAATGAATTCGTCTCGGCGGTTGGGTTCAACATAAACTTGCCGCGAGATGTCTTGGATACAACTGATTAGTTCTTCAGGTGAAGAGTAGCCAAAAATCCTTGCCAGTGCTGGGTTGGCGCTTATGAAGCGTCCGGATGGCAACGTTTGGAAGATGCCTTCAATCGCGTTTTCAACAATACTGTGATATCTCTGTTCAGCAATACGGAGCTTTTCTTCAGCGGCTTTGCGCTGAATCACTGAACCCAGTTGAGTACCCACCGCTGAGACTAGCTCAACCAATCGCCAATCTTGTTCACAGGATTCAAACATAAAGAAAACGAAAACAGCCAGCACCTGGTCGTTAACAAGAATGGGAATGCCCAAACCAGATCTGAGCCCGCTTTCGAGTACCATTTGGGAACGGACAAACACAGCTTCGGCCTCGCTTGCAACATCCTGAATCCACTCGGGCTGCTTGGATGACCAAACCCGCCCAGGCAGACCCATGTCAGGAATAAATCGGAGCATCTGGCTATGCTGTCTGAATTTCTCTAGGGCGGGCACGGTTATCCCGCCCGTATTGGTACTTGCATACCAAGCGGGGCTGGATTCGAGCGAGGTGCCATCCGAGTTGGGAATCCAGGCTTCCCCAAAATTCCAACCTATAGTCTCACACACTTTGCGTAGGGTGACTTCCATGGCAGAGTGAAAGTCTGGGGACTCACTAATGGCTTGCGTAATCGTTTGTAAGAGGCGGATTTTTTCTTCCGCCCGTTGGCGCTCACGCGCTTCTAGACTTAGGGAAACTAAATCAGCTAAGGAACCAGCAAAATTTTGTTCATCCAGTGTCCAGTGGCGGGACGAGTCAGTGTGTTCGTAGCACACTACTCCCACTATCTGACCTTCTGCCATACGAATCGGTGCATTCAGCATTGCTGTCACGCCGGAGGAACCCCTAACCGTGTGACCGTCTAGCGGGTATGATGCCTGCAATTCAGGGATAATGGGGTTGGTGTCGGCATCGGGGACGGCAAGGGTAGGCTCTTGTTCCAAGGCTTTGAAGTAAGCGGGATAGTCCGCTGCCGTCAACTCCATCCCGTGGGTATGATGGTTGGCACAGCTCTCAAATAGGTCGAGGCAATGCATCTTGGCTCCGTCAGGGCTGTATAACCACACACCTACCCGTAAAATCTCCAAAGTCTGGGCAGCGGCTTCAGTGATTTGCTTGAGGGCAGAGTGCAAGTCGCCGTGGTTTACGGTTCTGCTCTTAGCCAGAGCTACTAGCACTTGGTTGTGTCGGCGCAGCCGTTGATGAAGTTGCCCTTGTTGGATGGCGATCGCAATTTGCGTGGACAACGCTTCTAGGAAATCAACCTCTAACTGCTTCCACTGCCGTGGTCTGCAACACTGATGGGCAATTAGCAGCCCCCACAACCGTTCTTCTTGGAGGATGGGAACCACCAAGTTTGCCCTGACCTGAATATTGAGGAGAAAATCAACGTGGCACGGCATCAGATCCGCTGTGTAGATATCTTCTACAACCCGGATACGACCCTGTCGGTAGAGTTGAATATAGGCTTCTCCAAAGCAGGAGTCAATAATTGTGGTGTCCACGATGGACAGTTCATTGCTGCTGACGGATTCTACAACGATAACGCCGCGACCGTCGTCAAAAAATCGATAAATAAGCACTCGATCCGTTTGCAGAAATTGCCGCACTTCACTCACCGTTGTGCTGAGAATCTTGTCTAAATTCAGCGATCGGCGAATCCGTTGGGCAATCTCACCCAGCAAGTGTTCCCGTTGAGCCTGCTGCCGCACTAACTCCTCCGCCTGCTGGCGCTCATGGACTTCCTGTTGCAGTTGTAGATTTTGCTTTTGGAGTTGATTTTGCAGGTTCTGGATCGTCAGGTGGTGCGTGATGCGGGCTAAAACCTCTTGGGGTTGAATTGGCTTGGTGACGTAATCTACTGCCCCGACTTGAAAACCTCTCACCTTATCCACCGTGTCACTAAGCGCCGTCATAAAAATCACGGGGATAGCTTGGGTTGACGGATTGGCTTTCAACTGACGGCAAGTTTCAAACCCGTCAATTCCAGGCATGAGTACATCCAAAAGGATGAGATTGGGCTGGGCATAAATGGTCTGCGCGATCGCACTTTCACCATCAACTGCCACCAGGACTTCAAAACCCGAATCGGTCAAAAAATCGCACAGCACTCTTAAATTGGTCGGGGTGTCATCTACGATTAAGATGACACCTCCAGTTGGATTTTCCACACTCATTCATGAGCCAAAATGTAAGGTTTCAAGGAACTCCCGGATTTGTTTGATTTGGAAGTCTTGTGCTAGTTGACGAAGCTCCGACGCAAACGGCACAAATTGAGCGTCCAACTGTTCGAGCCTCGCCGCTTGCTCATCTATGCCCCTGATGTTGCCTCTCATAGCTAGATCCAATAGGACAGCAATGTCCTCCGGAGGTGGAGCAATCAATTTTGGAGTTGGGATTCGGGTTTCGGAATTTAATGCGTGTTCGTTAGATTTGACACCCTCTGAATCTCGGTCAGCGACCCCTACGGCGGCTTGCTCTAATCCCCAATCGTCATAAACCCACTCCAGCTCCAAATGCACCCGTAGCCGTTCTAAAAGATGCTTTGCCCGTACTGGTTTAGGGATAAAATCGTCGCAACCCGACTCTTGGCTTTCCTCTTGACTGTAATCGAAAACACTAGCCGATATGGCAATTATTACAATATCTTTAAGTTCTGTTAAGTTCCGGAGCTGCCGGGTAGCCTCAAATCCGTCCAGTACTGGCATCACCAAGTCCATCAAGATCGCATCGGGCTTAAACTCAAGCGCCTGATTCAGACAATCACGACCGTCTTTTGCTTCAACGATTTCAAACCCTAAAGGCTCGAGGAGATTGACTAAAAACGAGCGATTTTCCCATTTGTCATCTACTACCAGAACTTTGCGCTTTTCCCCTCTGAAGCCAAGGATATTGCGCTCCTGAGGCTTGGCGACTGAGGTCGATTGCAACACTTCAGGTAAATCCAAATCGAGCCAGAAAACACTGCCAAAACCCAATTGACTTTTCACCTCCAAGGTACTGCCCATCAACTTCGCTAATTTCTGGCTAATGGTCAGTCCCAGCCCTGTGCCTTCAACCAGGTGGCGACTGTTCTCGACTTGATGGAACGGCAGAAAGATTTCTGTCAACTTCTCCGGTGCGATGCCAATGCCAGTGTCCTCCACCTGAAATCGGATTTTCCCCTCGTGATAACCAACTTTGAACACTACCCCACCCGTTTCGGTAAATTTGACGGCATTTCCGAGTAAATTAATTAAAATTTGCCGCAGCTTTTGCTCATCGCCCCGGACTAGGGTAGGCAGAGGGGAAAGCGGTGTGTAACGAAAGGCAATATTCTTTTGTTCGGCGCGGATACGAAAGATTTCGGCAATATTGTTAAGAAACACAGGCAAATTAAAATCGCTTAGGTGGATTTCCATTTTCCTAGCTTCAATTTTGGAGAGGTCTAAAATGTCATTAATCAGCGTCAGCAGGTGTTCGCCACACTGTTGAATTATGCCCAGTCCATTCTGTTGCCTGTCCGTTAAAATTTTTTCTTGTTTGAGGATGTGGGCGTACCCCAAAATCCCGTTCAATGGGGTTCGGAATTCATGGCTCATATTCGCCAGAAATTCGCTCTTGGCACGGTTGGCAGATTCAGCCGCTTCTTTAGCCTGTTTGAGGACTTGCTCTGCTTGCTTGCTTTCGGTGATGTCTTCGTGGACTGCGACGTAGACTGTTCCATAATCGGGATGTTCAAATCTCGAAGTGTGAGATCTACACCAGAAAGCCGTGCCATCTTTTTTAACGTTATGAACCTCATAGGTAGCTTCACCGTGTTGATTTAATTCGTTCATTATTTCATGGGCAACTTGTTTGGCACTCGGCTCATCCGAAGCGTAGTTCAATACTTCCACGGGTTTTCCATTTAGCTCACCCAACCCATAGCCAAACATACTCTCGAATTTGGGATTGGTATAGACGATCTCGCTATCGGCGGCTCTGACAAGGCAAACCCCTTCAGCCATATTCCTAACGATCGTACTTTGCAGCTCCAACCTCGCCTCTGTTCGCTGACGCTCTCTAATTTCACTCTCTAGTTCCCGGTTGGCTGCCTCTAGCTTTGCCGGACTTGGGAGGGCGAGTGCTTGAGGAACCAATGGCATCAACAGCACAGCCGTACACACTGAGACTACGGCAGTTATGGCTTTGATGAACCCACTCAACCAATAGGTTGGATGCCAGAGCGTCCAAATCTCCATCACATGGGTAGTACCACAAGCGACGATAAATGCTCCAAACAGCAGAAATATCCAGTTGAAGGGCAAATCGACGCGCTTGCGGACAAAATAGACTAGCGTGATCGGGATTGAATAATAGGCAAGTGCGATGAGAGCATCCCCCATAACATGGAGCCACACCAACTCAGGTTTCCAGAGGTAGCAATGTCCGTGAGGGATAAACGTTCTTGAAGTAAAAAGGTTTTTTAAGACCTCCAGCATAAAATCAGTCCTTTATCTGCAACCGCCATTCCTCTCCTGTTATATCCGCTTTGCTTTTACGAAAGATGAATGGCTCCTCAGGCTGTTTGCGCCTACCAGTTGGAGCGATACAGCTCTTAGGACTGAATTACAATGCTTGGGGTAGGTTCTCTACGGTATTATAATGACGTTGGCAATCAGAGTTCTGGAACAACTGCGCCATTTGTTGAGGATTAGCCAATACCGTTGAACCCTTGGGGCTGTGCCAAGCGCTGTTTGAGCTTATTCAATACCTCTGGCGGTATCTTCTTGGATTTATACCTGGTGCTGTGTTCACTGTTAATAGCACTTCTCTACCACCTTGCTTATAGTGCTTGAGCCAGCGATAGATCGTTGGCTAACTCGGCTCTTCTTGTGCTGACTCCTCCAGTTTTTTTGATCCAGTAGAGCATTTGCAGGCGTTCTTTACTGTGAACGGAGACCGCTCGTCTGAGACGATGTTCGAGTTCTTCTGGGGTCTGGTTGACTACCACTTTGAAGTGGTTTGCCATTGGGAACCTCCTTCTCTTACTTCTCTCAATTTAGTGCAGCTTCATGGGAAATTGGTATTACTACTGGAAACCTGTTTTCTGGAAGCGTTGTTACTACGCTGTTTCAGGGGCTGACGCTTCCCTAGATGTCATTAAGTCCTATATCCAATCCCAATGTAAAAATGATTAACATCTGCCTCGTGACTAACCCCCGCCTTAAAGAGGATGGGGGAGTGCCTCACGAAATTTGTTCAATCGTGCCTCACCTTGACCTTGCGACCGACCGGAACACACATCGGCGTTCCCGCCACTGGATCTTGCATAATATGAGACTCCAAGCCAAAAACTTCTTGCACCATCGCCTCTGTCATCACTTGCATGGGCACACCTTGGGCATAAACTTGACCCTGCCGCACCGCTACTAAATAATCGGCATAGCGACACGCCTGATTCAGGTCATGCAGTACCATCACAATTGTCCGCCCCTTGCTCTGATTTAACTCGTAAAGCAAATCCAACACCTCAACTTGATGTGCCAAGTCCAAGAACGTCGTCGGTTCATCCAGTAGCAAAATCTCAGTATCCTGAGCTAAGGTCATGGCAATCCAAGCCCGTTGCCGTTGCCCACCGGAGAGGGTATCGAGTCCTCGGTCTGCTAAATGACTCATCCCCGTAGTCACCAACGCTTGTTCTACCAGGAGTTCATCGTCTTTAGACCACTGCTGCAACCAGTTCTGGTAAGGATAACGACCCATCGCCACTAAGTCTCGCACCGTCAATCCTTCCGGAGCAACGGGGCCTTGAGGCAAAATTCCTAGTCGCTTGGCTACCGCTTTTGTGGATAACTTGAAAATGTCAGCACTATCCAGGTAAACTTTGCCAGCACGAGGTTTCAGCAATCTCGCTAGCCCCCGCAGTAAGGTTGACTTACCACAGCCGTTGGGTCCAACTAATGTTGTAATTTTCCCCGCAGGAATAGCCAGGTCGAGGTCTGTGATGATGGGTACACCATCATAAGCAAGGCAGAGTCTACGAGTTGACAAAATTTTTGTAGTGTGCATTAGTGATGTCATCGCTTGCGGTTGCGGATAAGCAAGTAGAGAAAATAAGGAGTCCCAATCGCGGCTGTCACGACTCCACAGGGAAGCTGGATTGGCACAAATAAAACTCGCCCCAACCAGTCAGCCAGAACGACAATCACTCCACCGATGAGTGCCGCCGTAGGGAGTAAACCTTCATGGGTTGGTCCCACTAGCTGACGCCCCAAGTGCGGTGCCATCAATCCGACAAAGCCAATCGTACCCGCGACGGCTACGGAGGCACCAGCCATTGCGGCACTGCTGAGTAAGAGTAAACCACGCTGCCACTCAACCCTAGCCCCCAAACCCTTAGCCATATCGTCGCCCAAAGAGAGTGCATTCAGCGACATCGCAAGAATTAACGACAGGGGTACAAAAACAACCAGCCAAGGCAAAATTGCCCCCACGTGTTCCCAACTGCGTCCATAAACACTTCCTGCTAGCCAAACCAATGCCTGACTGACATTATTGATCTCCCCAAAGGTGATGATTAACGTTGTCAACGCATTGAGGACAGCCGCAAAGCCGATGCCCATTAAAATTAAACGGAGTGGGGAACTGCCTTTATCCCAAGCGATTAGGTAAATCAGAATCGCAACCGTCAAAGCACCCGCAAAGGCAGACAAGGGTAAGAGAAATAAAGGAACAGTTGGAAACAGAACGATTAGACTGACAGCCGCCAAACCCGCACCCGCATTGATACCAATAATGCCAGGGTCGGCTAAGGGATTGCGCGTCAAACCTTGCAGGATAGTACCGGAAATTCCTAATCCAACTCCAGCAGCGAAGGCGACTAATGTTCGAGGTAGGCGTAAGGTATTAATAATGAAGGGATAATCTGGATTAGCGCTCGGCAATCCTAAGATTGTTTTCAAAACTTCCAGGGGAGGAATCGGATACTCGCCCTGTCCTACGTTAAGGACGATTGCCATCAGGGTAACCAATCCTAACACCAGCAGTACGATAGGTACGCGCTGATCCAAGTGAAAAGACACTGGCAACTGTTGGGGACGAATAACCAGCCAGTTTTTTCTCATCGCTTCACCTTCCATCGAGCAAGGTAGATGAAAAATGGGGTACCCAATAGAGCCGTCATGACTCCAACCGGGAGTTCCTGGGGCTTAATCAGTAAACGAGCAGCTATATCGGCAACGAGTAGTAAAATTGCCCCAAAAACAGCAGAATATGGCAAAATCCAGCGATAATCAAACCCCACGAAAAAACGAACGATGTGGGGAACCACTAGACCAATAAACCCAATGGGACCGGCGACTGCGACAGCACTGCCTGCAAGTAGAACGACACTAATAGCGGCAGTAACTTTTACCCAGGCGGTTCGTTGACCCAAGCCACGGGCAACATCCTCACCTAAAGATAAAGTTGTGATGGGTTTACCGATGACGAAGGCAACAACTAGTCCGATCGCCATGTAAGGCAGTACTTGCAAGAACAAAGCCAAATCGCTTCCTGCTACTGAACCAGCCAGCCAAAACCGGATTTCATCAAGTGTTTTTTGACTAAGGATGAGGATGCCAGTGGTGATTGACGAGAGGAAAGCGGTTAAAGCAGCACCCGCGATCGTAATGTTGAGCGGGGTCAATCCTCCACGACCCAAAGAGCCAAGTAAATAGACGATTACGGCGGCAACACCTGCCCCCAAAAAAGCAGACCAAGCATAGACAATCGGGGAGGACGTGCCGAAGATAAAACTAGTCATTACAACCGCCATCACTGCACCGGCATTAATTCCCAGAATTCCAGGGTCAGCTAAGGGGTTACGAGTCAATCCCTGCATGAGTGTACCTGCTACTGCGATCGCGGCACCGACGAACATGGCAATGAGCGATCGCGGTAACCTCACAGTACGAATAATCAGGTGGTCGGTAGAACCATCAAACGCGATTAACGCCGCAGAAATCTTGCTCAGGGGGATATCTGCTGCACCGTAAGTTAGGCTTGCCACTAGGCTCATGAGCAGAACGAACAGGCTGCCTAACAAACCTGAAATCAGTAAGATATGCGATCGCTTCCTCGATATTCGATTTGTCGTAGCGGCTTCAATGACCAATCGCTTCTTTCCTCAATCCAGTATTTATACAGGTTGAAGGGTAACAAGGGAAACTAATTTTGGAGTTTGCCATCTTTCCAAGTTCCTTCCACACGGGTTCCGTCTGCGAATATATAAGCCCCTTTCTCCTTTTCACCATTGCGGAATTCTCCATCAAAGCTGTCTCCACTGGCATATTTGCAGGCACCTTTACCATTTAACTGACCTGCATTGAACTGTCCCTCACAGCGATCGCCATTGGCAAAGGTGTAGACTCCGGTATCGCTAAACTGACCTTCAGCGAACTGACCTTCATAACGGTTACCGTTGGCAAAGATGTAAACTCCAGTGCCACTGAATTTGCCATCACTGAACGCCCCTTTGTAACTGCCCCCATCCGCGAAGGTATAGGTTCCTTGACCGCTGGGTTTGCCGTTCTTAAGCTCCCCTTCGTAGCGATTCTTATTAGCGTATTCTCGAACTCCCTTGCCATCAAACTGACCGTTGTTAAACGTTCCTTGGTAGCGACCCCCCTCGGCAAATGTATAGACCCCTTGACCGTTAGGCTGACCGTTCTTGAGTTCCCCTTCATAACGGTTCTTGTTAGCGTATTCGCAGACTCCTTTGCCGTTGAGCTGACCATCAGTGATGTCTCCAGAACATTTATCGCCTTTAGCATAGGTAAACGTTCCTTTGCCGATGGGATTGCCATCGCTAAACTGTCCCTCGTAGCGCCCCCCATCGGCTCGAATGTAGAATCCCATGCCGTTAGGTTGACCGTCCTTGAATTCTCCTTCGTAGCGATCGCCATCTGGATATGCCCGAACTCCTTTACCATTGGGCTTATCCTCGCTGAACTCTCCTTCGTAGCGACCTGATTTGGCAAAGGTATATACGCCTTGACCTTGCTTTTTGCCGTTGACGAAATTTCCTTCGTAGCGATCGCCATTAGCGTATTGGCAGACGAATTTACCGTTCAGGCTGCCGTTGCTGATTTCCCCCTCGCAACGACCCCCATCGGGTAACGTAACGACACCTGCTACGGCTTCTTGGGGATTGTTGAGCGAGCTAGCAATATTGAAGCTCGCAGCCATTAAAAGCGTTATTCCGAATCGCCCGATTGTACGAAGCATAAGCTAAAAAACCTCTTTACTCCTTTTTGATGGGGTTGACTTTGGCTGATTGTTCTCGTGACCTTTTCACCTGTTGTGGATTTGGTTTACGGCACGGGTGGGGTCAGTGGTAAGTTTTCCTGCTGTTGTTGGCGATCGCGTTCTTGCTGTTCTCGTTCTTGTTGTTGTTGGCGATCGCGTTCTTGCTGCTCCCGTTCTTGTTGTTGTTGGCGATCGCGTTCTTGTTGTTGTTGGCGATCGCGTTCTTGTTGTTCTTGCTGTCCCTGACGTTCCCGTTCCTTTTGTCCCTGCTGTTCGCGCTCTAGCTGCGCTTGGCGTTCCCGTTGTTGACGTTCGCCTTCTAACTGTGCCTGACGTTCGCGTTCTAACTTGGCTTGACGTTCCCTTTCATTCTGTGCTTGAAGCTCACGCGCTTGGCGATTGAAATCAGAATTTTTGATTGTAAAGTTAATCGCTACATTGACGGCAAAACGGCTTCCGCCTCCTGGTACCCTAAACTTCATCTTCCTTGCGGCTTCGAGCGCTTCTTGATTAAGTTTGCCACTGCCGCCGCCGCCTTTGATTTGTGTATCAACCACATCTCCGTCGCTATCCAATACCACTTGGACAACAGCGCGACCTTCCTCACCGTTAAGTACAGATGGATAGGCAGGATTGCACCCACCAATGCAAGCTACTCCAGCCGCTCCAGCACGAGTTCCAGTACCGCCTGGGACACCACCTGGGACGCCACCTGGGACACCGCCTGGGACACCGCCTGGGACACCGCCTGGAACACCACCCGGAACACCGTTGCTCGCTCCTGAGCGCGGGGGTGCTAAACGATTAGCTGCCACTGCTCCTGGTGATATGGAGCTAACATCTGAGTCACCACCACCTGGTGAGGTAGCTTGAGAGGAACCTCCACCACTCAAACTTTCTCTGAATTGCTGGGAGCTGGGGGAGGAACCTAGAAGTGGCGGGGAACTACCCCCTCCGCCTGGTCTTAGGGGCGCTGATTGATTGGGTGCTACTGAACCAGGTGATGTAGGGTTGGTATCCGAAGGTTCATCACTGGGTGAGGTAGCTGGTTGGGAATTAGTTACTCCACTCAAACCATCTCTAAGTTTGCTTGCGCCTGAGTCAACTGGCAGGGGCTGGGAACGGATATCTGGTTTTGGAGGTGTCGAGCGGTTGGTTGCGACCGAGGAAGGGGGTGAAATGGGGGCGGGTTCAGGAAGAGATGGAACAACGGGCTGGGGTTCTGTATTTGGTTGGATCGGCGCTGCGGGGACTACGGGTGCAGGCTGTGCCACTGACATTGGCGGTGCTACGGGCGCCGGGGGAGGGGGTGCTGCGGGCGCCGGGGGCGCAGGCTGAGTTACCTGTCTTTGGAGTACTGCTGGTACTACTGGTTGCGGTATAGGTAACTGGGGAATCTCAGTTTTAATCGGTTGCTGTAGAGTTGGGGGTTCAACTGCTTTTGGCTTTGGTGGGGGTTCAACTGCCTTTGGCGCAAGCGTTGGAGTATCTGCTAATGGTTTTTCGTCAATGTCTGGGTTCTCGACAATAGTTACTTCAATTGGGTCGTCGGCAAATTCTGGCTGTTTAGCCAATAGCTGACCTATGCCGAAAGCAGCGACTACGTGAAATACGGCTGAACCGGCGAGGCTATAGACGAGAAAATTTTTGAGAGCCTGTTGTTCTCTCTCACGTTGCTCAATGCAGAAGTTTGAAATGCTCATCCCCTCTACTCTTTCCCTGCTTACTAGAACGCATACTGTCTGAACCGTTCAACATTATTGCATATAAGTTGCATTAAGAGTTAAACGATAAAATGACTAAGATGCCCTTGTCAAGAAAAAAATGAAGCGATCGCACAGCTAGTGTTCAGCAATAACTCAACAACCACATATGTTTCACTCTTTTACCCCTTGACAAAATCATCCCAATCCCCTAGAGCTTGTTGATAATTATTGGGTTAAGCAATTGGACTTAATTGCAACTCTATGCTAAGAGCGGAAGATGAATAGAGGTTTACAACCTCACAAAACCTTTAGCGACTATCACCCATTACCCATTCCCTCTCAAAAACTGCTCTGTAAACCGATGCGGAATGTCAAACCCGGCTGATAAATGCGATTGGCTTTTTCGTAAGTCACATCTGCCAAATTTTCTAAATAGACAACTAACCCTATATTCTTCGTGACAGGAATACGGGCACTCAAATCTAGATTCACCCAGGACGGAATAAAATCTGTAGTAGTCTCATCGGGTCGGTTAAAAAAGGCTCTACGGGCACCACTGTTGTAACTCGCCAAAAAATTTAGCTGCCATCCAGCCGATGCATAACCGATGCCGAATTGTGCGACAGAGTAAGGAATCATTGCTAACTGTAAGCCCTTCTCAGAGCCAGTTTCAATTTTCGCATCCGTATACGTGTAGTTGAGAAAGGTGGAAAACTCCGAAGTCATTTGCCAGCGAAGTGCTGCCTCAAATCCTTTCGTATTAACCAGACCAATGTTTGCCCATCGACCGGCTTGGATGGCAATGCGGTCATTTAATCGGCTACCAAAGTAAGTAAACTGTCCTGTCAAACTGGGAGATAATGCCACATCGATTCCAGTTGTCCAAGAAGAGCCAGTTTCAGACTGTAAGTCAGGGTTGGGCAACCAATTATGAACCGTGTCATAAACATACAATTGGTCTAAACCCGGGTTGCGTTGCACTGAAGCCCAACTTCCACGCATGGCTACAGATGGGGTAACTGCCCATCGCGTTCCCACACTAGGATTTAAATAACTACCAAACTCACTATTAAAGTTCTGTCTCAGTCCCACATCCATCTGAAATGAATCGGTACTCAATGTTTCACCCTTTAACATTTGATTTTGTAAATCAACTCCCCAAGTTAGCTTGTAGTTAGGGGTGATTTGCCACTGATGTTCGACTCTCCCGGTAATCGATTGTGAATCCAGCGTCCCTGTACGGTAATAAATGTTTTGAGTTGGGCCATAGGTGTTGAAGTAATCTTGGTTGTACGCGAGTGTCGTTCTGAGGACAGAATCATCACCGCCACCCAGCAAGGTTTTCCAAGATAGACCTACGTTAACTCCATCGTGGTCTAATCGGTCTGTTTGTAAGGGGAAACCGAAATAAAGTAAACCCCGACGACTGGTAATTTTGTAAGCATCCAAACTAACAGTATTTCTGGGATTCAAATCGAGAGAGAGACTCCCAGAGTAATTGCTCACAGCCGTGTCTGCGTTAAACAAGCGCCCTTCTGAATCACGATTAGCGGCACCCTCTGGGACACGATAACGGTTATCTGCTTGGTTTTGCTCGTAGCCGAAGTTGAACCTTAACGAACCCGTGGAACCGCCATAACTAGCCCGATAATTCAACTGTTCGTAAGAGCCATATTGCACTCCAAGATTGAGTCGGGGAACCTCTTGACCTTGTTTTGTAGTAATATTGACCACTCCCCCAAAAGCTTCCGAACCATACAGAGTGGAACTCGTACCACTGGATAATTCCACCTGTTCAATTGCCCCAACTGGGAGGCTATTAAGATCAGTCGCACCATGATAAATGTTGATATTAGTGCCGATAGGTCTGCCATTGATTAAGAAAACCGATTGATTGATAGAAGCTCCTCGGTAGTAAGTTCCTGTATGAATATCGGCTCCAAAACCCGCATCATTAATGGCAAATCCGGGTAAACCCCTCAATACTTCTGCTGCACTATCAGCGCCTTGCTTTTGGATTTCTTGTTCAGTGATGGTGTACTCTGGAGCAGACGTTTGCGGGATAATATCTTGCTCTCCCGTGATAACAATCTCAATTTCTTCTTCCACCTCGGAAGCATCGGGTGCAGTTTCGTTAATGGGGGAATTTAGCTGAGCGTCTTCAGTGGTTTGGATGAGACTGGGTTTAGATTGGGTGGGCTGTTGAACGAGCAATTTAGCACTGGTGTGGAGACGCTCGAAGTCGCTGAGTCGAGGGATGTCTAAGTTGGGCGCTTCTGAGGGTAAAGCTTTGGTAGTGGACTTGAACACAGACGGCTCAGGCTGAGCGTTGGCACTTGTATCTGTCTGGATGATATCGGTAGTTGTCAGGGAATTTGTCTGCGCCCTAGCGATTGGCTCAATACCCAAGCTGAGTAGGATAACGCTAGGCAGAAGAAGATGCAATTTCATGAATTTTGACGAAAATGACTCACACCACTGGCTCTAGCTTCTTTAGGCAAGCGCTGAAATAAATAAACTTCGCGTTGACTCCAAAAAGCTACAGGTTATTTACGCAGAAGCCCTTATCTACGTCAAAAGACATGCTGTCAAACATGAAACAAGTCGTTAATTAATATTTATTAGCAGTAGTGATGAGAAAATAGAACGATTCGTTCTCTATGTCAAGTCAAAAAAATTGAGGCTGTCTTGGTAGTCTCTCTCACTCTAAATGAATCAGATCGTTATTTTCAGGCAGTTCTAGCCTTCGTTTTTTCTTGGAATTCCCCAACGAGGCAACTTCTCTGGCTCAATTACTTGACAAATGATCAGTCTCAGATTTATTACTATTGAAAAGGATTGTCATCTTTGCCCGTACAATAGGCTCTTAGACTCACTGAGAGTTTTGAACCACTATTTTTGAGAGTGCATGGCAGCTATTAAATGGTTTCAGGACTGTGGAATTGTCGCTTGGCCGCTCTTGGCGTTTTCTATTATGGCGCTTGCCCTAATTGCCGAGCGGTGCGTGTTTTGGTATCAAGTCAATCGTCGGCAGCGCCGGGTTGTCCGAGAAGTACTTAAGACTTACCCTTACGATCCAAACGCGGCTCTCAATGGACTCAAAAGGAATGCCGATTTGCCCATTGCCCGGATTTTTCTGGAAGCTTTGGAGCTACAGCGCCCTAGTCCAGAGAAATTTCGCCTCGCTATGGACAGCGCCATACAAGCGGAAATACCGATACTTAAGCGATTTAACACAATTTTTGACACGATTATCTCTATTTCCCCCCTCCTGGGGCTGTTAGGAACCGTTTTGGGTTTGATTACCGCTTTTGGCTCACTGTCCCTTGGTGATGTGGGTGGAACTAAGGCGGTAGGCGTTACGGCAGGTATTAGTGAAGCGCTGGTTTCGACAGCTACAGGCTTAGTCGTTGCGCTCTTTACATTGTTGTTTTCCAATAGCTTTCGTGGGTTGTATCTGCGAGAGATTGCCCGAGTTCAAGAGTATGGAGGGCAGTTAGAACTGCTGTATATCGAGCAACACGAACAAGGAGAGGTGCCTTATGCCGCGACTCATCGATGAACCTGACATTCCTCCCCAGATCAACATCGTGCCGATGATCGATGTGATCTTTGCAATCCTGACTTTTTTCATCGTTGCGTCGATATCTTTGACTCGTTCGGAAGGGCTACCCGTAAATTTACCGAGCGCATCAACCGCAAAAAGCCAACCCAGTACGAAAATTACTGTGTCGATTAAACCAGATGGCGAGATTGCACTTAACCGTAAGCCAATTAAGTTGGAGGCTCTGGAAGAAGCGGTACGCTCTTTAGTGAAGCCGAACTCCGAACCCCTAGTGATCGTGAATGCTGATAAAAAAGTCGATCACGGTCAGGTAGTTAGTGTGATGGATCGCTTGCGTCAGGTCAAAGGAGCAAAATTGGCGATCGCAACCCAAAAATAGTACGAGCGATCAGCTCTCTTCTGGTGTCGTTGATGGAGCGTGTCGAAGAGAAGGCAATCACTCTTGTCCTAAAATCTATATATCTACGTGTGTTTTAGTGGCAAACTTCAGTACATAATATTTCGGTTCTCAGGTCGTAGACCAGGGGTAGGGGCTTTGGTATCTTGCCCCTACCGATGCTCGATCTATATTGCACTCAATTGATAAACTGCTATATCTGGCACATCTGATGCAGTTTTTGTGAAAGACACTGGAGTAGGAGTGGTTCAGCTGAGTGCAAAAAGAAATGATCACCAGGAAACATCTCTAGTACAAAAAAAGCATTGGTCTGCTCTCGCCAAGCTTCTAACTCATCGCAATTGGCTTCCGGATCTTGTAAACCACCAAAAGCAGTGATGGGACAATCGAGCGGTATCTCTGGTGTGTAAGCATAAGTTTCAAGGACGGCAAAATCTGCTCGCAGAGTAGGAAAGAGCAGTTGCATCAGTTCGGCATTCTCTAACACGGCTTCCGGCGTACCGTTGAAGCGGCGCAGTTCCTCTAGAAAGTCAGATTCTGGCAGAGTGTGAATTGGTGGCTCTGGATCGGGAACTTGAGGGGCACGCTGACCTGATACAAATAAGTGTACTGGACTCACTCCATACTCTCTTCGGAGCAAACGAGTAAGCTCAAAGCTAACCAATCCACCCATACTGTGACCGAAAAAGGCGAAGGGTTTGTCCAGTAAAGGAAGGAGAACACTGGCAAGATGTTGTACGAGAGGCTCTAGTTTGGTGAATGGAGATTCTCTAAGCCGCATTCCCCGACCTGGAAGTTCGATCGCGCAAATTTCGACACTCTGGGGTAGGCTATCTGACCAAGTACGAAATATCGAAGCCCTACCTCCGGCATAGTGGAAGCAGAATAGTCGGAGTTTTGCTTGAGGATGGGGTTTAGGGCAAGTGACCCAATTGTTATAGCTCAGAGGAGTTTTCATAATTTAATCTGCTCAACGTCATAGTCGGGCAAAAGGTCTTCCACATCACGTAAAGCGGGAAAGGCATAGCCAACAAGACCAACTAACAACATACACAGCGCACACATGACATAGAGAAGCGCCATACCAGCACCGGAATTAGTACCGAATATTGTGCCGAAAATCGGTGCGAGATTGCCTTCGGGCTTCATCGCGGGTTCAAAAACGTAGTCAGCCAAAGGTCCAGCCATCAATCGCCCGATCGCAGGAGTAAGCCGCGAGAGCGTAATGTGCGTCGCAAAAACCTTACCTTGTAAATCCGGCTCAACCTTTGTCATCCAGATTGCCCGATCGCAACTGTACATCAAGGGAAAATTGAACGATGAGCAGAATTGAGCAGGAATCCAGATTGACGGCATCTGAGCTAAACCAAAGATAATCTTGCTGAAACCAGCACCCACCATCCCCAGCAATAACCCGTGTATCCTGCGCTTGTAACCGCCCCAAGTACTCAACAACAATGCCCCAGTCACACCACCGATTCCCGCTGCTGCTTCTAAGCTAGCTAACACCTGAGCATTACTATCCGTGCGTGCCAAAATCATCGCCGAATAGAGGGAATCGCCAATATCGTGGGCAAACCCGAATAATGAAACTAACAACAACAGAGCCAGCAAACTTTTACGGGCGAAAATGTAGCGGAAGCCGAAAGCAAGCTCATGCAGGATGCCTGTACGACTTTGGCGTCCCATCTCACTAACGGGGGGTTGTGGGATATGAACGAACCAAACTGTACTGATGGCGATCGCAAAGCTGCTCAAGTCAATGAGCAAAATACCCGTCAAGCCGATCGCATAAAAAAGAACAGCACCTAGAGCCGGCCCAACAATTTCCGAACCGTAGCTAAGTATCGAACCCATGCTGACAGCGCGAGTGTAGTGCTGTTTGGGTACAAGCATCGGAATCGAAACCCCATAAGCCAGAACTTGCATCTGATTGCAAACACCATTAATGGCAGCAATTAAGTAGAGATGCCAGATTTGTAGGTTGCCGATGAGATATAAAAGTAAGA
Source organism: uncultured Coleofasciculus sp. (assembly GCA_902805485.1). Taxonomy (GTDB): domain Bacteria; phylum Cyanobacteriota; class Cyanobacteriia; order Cyanobacteriales; family Coleofasciculaceae; genus CADCTM01. The sequence continues at coordinate 25,194 of CADCTM010000763.1, forward strand.
TGGCAAGTGTGGATAAAGCTATAACCGTGTCGCTTAGGATCATTAGCTGCTTGCGGCTCGAGCGATCGACAATCACCCCAGCAAACGGAGCGATCGCAACACTGGGGGCGAGGAAGAAAAAACCAATTAAGGCTAATGCCGTTGCCGAACCCGTGACTTCCCAAGCCCAAAGAGTGAGGGCAAAAACAGTCATTCGGCTGCCAATAGTTGAAATCATCTGACCAAGCCAGATGATAGTAAAAGTACGCACGGCGAAAATTTTGAGTGGTTTGAATGAGAGAAAAATTAGTCCTGGGTTTGGTTCATTCAGGCTTTTG
>CADCTM010000764.1 GCA_902805485.1 uncultured Coleofasciculus sp.
AACCGATAAACCTCAAAAGGCTCATGCTGATCGCGACGCCAATAGTCAGGATTGTAAATAACATAGTAAAACACCCCTAATTTGGCATAATCCGTCATCTTCTCGTCGTATTCTCCACCATAGGTTTTGGAAACGACTTCTAATACCAAAATCGGGACAATGTTGTTTTCTTCCCAGACAACGTAACTTGGTCGTAACTTCCCATTTTTGAGCCGCTCTACTCCTAAACTGAGGAAGCCATCGGGAACAATTGCCACTCTTGGATTCTTCCCGGTTGTGTGGTAGACACCCATATTGACACCAAAAAACCAGTCCAAGCGATCGCCCCAGAGCCAATTTAAAATTACCCTCAGCAACGTTGGGACTATAGTTTGCAGTTCGTGATCCACTGGGGTGTCATCAGAATCGGGCAGTTCCTCACTAGAGGGCAGGCTTTGCAGTGGGTTGTAGTTTACCATGACAGCACTGTAGGCGGCATTTATTTGTATCTTAGCTGGCTCAGGATTTCTGCCGTTGGCGATCGCGGTTCTGTGCTACACAATCAAGAATAATTTCAAAAATGCTGAAATCCTCGGCTGAGTGTTAGCACTTCATCGCCATAAACACCAGTGCTATCTCTTAACCAGACTTCGTTACCTGGGGCGATATATCCGATAACAGCCGCTGACTCCCCTAGCTGTTCTACCAAGGCTTCAGCAGGCTCTGAGGGCAAGCACAGCACAAGTTCAAAGTCTTCGCCGCCATATAATACCCAATCCCATACTTGCTCTGATGAGGCTAGTTGGTTCAAGACGGGTGGCAGAGGAATTAGCGATCGCTCAATTGTTGCCCCAACTCCACTGGCACGACATAGTTGTAAAACGGCGTCTGCTAAACCATCGCTACTATCCATCCCAGCGACGCGAAGACAGGATGAGGCATCAACTAAAATATTCCACAAAATTGGTAAGACATCTAACCGAGGTCGAGGACGTTGGTGAGCTAGGATTAAAAGCGATCGCTCGGCAACAGTAAGATTTTTGCCTAATTCTGGATTTAGTAGCAATTCTAGACCTGCCCGTGATGCCCCGTGAATGCCTGTAACAACGATCGCATCCCCGACTTTTGCCGCTGTTCGTTTGATGGTTCGGTTTGGGGAAACTTGGCCGAAGGCGGTAATGGAAAGACTAATAACAGGTGAACGGCAGATATCACCACCGACGATGGTTGTATTGTACTGTTTTAAGCAATCGCTAATGCCTTGATAAAGTGCCAGAACCCAACTGACTGCAACATCACCTGTAATGCCTAAACCGACGGTAATGCCAAGGGGGGATGCTCCCATTGCCGCTAAATCGGATAAATTCGCCGCAACAGCACGCCAACCGGCATCTTGAGGGGACGTAGTGCGATCGCTAAAATGCACCCCATCCACCAAAACATCAGTCGTCACAACCAACGCTTGACCTAATTCTGGACCTGGTATTACGGCAGCATCATCACCCACAACATCCGCCGGACAAAAGCGCTGTAAGCGTTCCAGAAGACCTTGTTCGCCTAAATCTCGAACTTGTGGGGAAGAAAAGCGATCGCTCATCGCGATTTATCCGCCGAGGGACGGCGATGCAGCTTGGGGAAGCGATAAAATGTATCGCCATCAGCATCAACTTCCGGGACAGCAGCAAACATCTGCACCTGGCGTTCTAAATACTGCCGCGTCTGTTGCACCTCAACTCTTGCGGTTGCGGTTAGCTGAATCAGCGAAATACAACTGTTTTGTTCTTCTAGTAGCTGGTAAAAAGCATCATCCAATTGTTGCCGCTTAAAGGCAGTCTCCAACTGCTGCTGTGGATTTTGGGTGCGACCACGCATTAGGACAAGTGCGAGAACGGCTAGTGTAATCACTAGTAGAACGTCAATAATTGGCATGGAAGTTACGCAATTTGTGAGTCATTAGCCATTAGTCATTGGTCATTAGTTGACCACTTTGACAAAGGGTTTGTAAAAAAATAGTCCTTATTTCCTAGTTTATTCCGTCGCTTTCTAGTGAAGGATAAGCTTAGGTAACTGGGAATGTACTAATGACTAATGACGATTGACTAAGGACTATAAGCAACTTGTGGTTCGACTAAGTTTTGGGCGCCTTGAATAACTTTTGCCGATTCAATTGCATCGCCTGCTGTGAGCTTTTCTAGGACTTCTTTGCCCTCGACTAAATAGCCAAAGACGGCATAACGCCCATCTAAGAGGTTACGACCGGCAGGCGTGAGTTCGGGTTCAAACAAGAAGAAGAAGAACTGAGAAGAACCGCCATCTGGGTCAAGTCCAGGACGCGCCATCGCCACAGCCCCGTAAGCGGAGAAGGGAAGCACAGGTTCGTCACGGTAACGTCCGGCGTCCTCTAGGGTGATGCCATAAATCGGCTCTGAGTCGCCTCTAACTAGCACTTCTAGGGGGACGGCGCGGTATTTACCCGTTTTTGGGTCAATGAAACCTTCCTCTGGTCCTGGTGGGTCGCCAATTTGCAGCACGTAAGCATCTTCAGCACGGGTGAATTTCAACCCGTCATAGAAACCACGTTGAACTAAATCGACAAAGTTGCCAGCAGTGACAGGGGCGCTGTAGCCATCAACGACAACTTTTAAATTACCTTTTTGAGTCGTCATCTCCACGGTAGCGCGACCTTTGAGTTGAGGAAGTTGACTGTATTCAGCCGGAACCTCAAAGGGAAAGTCTTTCACCATCATTTCTTCGAGAGTGCTTACGTCATCCAGGAGTTTGCTTCGCTCTGTCCAGGTTTTTTCCTTATCCTTGGCTTCAACAGCTTCTCGAATTGAGACAATGCCTTGGTTCATTTTGGCAATCAAGGCTTCGGCTTGGGGTTTTTCGGCGTCAGGAATGTCAGCGAGGATTTGAGGAGCGCGATCGCTTAAAATTACACTTGCTCTTGTAACATCCCGGCTGATTGGACTCCAGCGTTTCCCTCGCAGTTGGTTAGCAATATCTTCAAGACTCGATTGAATATCTCGTACTGGCTGGTTATCAATCGGTAGGGCATATCGTAACAAGGCTTTGCCATCAGTAATCGCATTGCCTACAGGTAATCGACTTTGGCGGGTCTCTTTTTCGTCACTACCACCGAACCAAGCTCCACTAAGACCGATTGAGAGGGTGACTAAGAGCAGCGCTAAGATGCCAGTCTTTGCCAGACGTTTGTACCAACCGGGCTGATAAATTTTTGAAGGTCGCATAAATATATCTATCACTGAAAGCTGTCTTGAAAGTAGGTCGTAGCTCAAAGATGAGGAAAATTTGTTATCTGTTCGCCTGTATTTAAAGCGCTCAGATAGTTTGTATCCGTAGAGGTCAGGCTAATCTACAGCCTTTTGAACTGTATTTTTCATCTTGCCATACGGGTGTCCGTCCCCGATGCTCGACTAGGGTGAAGAGTAGAGGGGGTGAGGGGAATAAGTTTTGCCCACCAAGGGTTTGAGGCGATCTAGGTATCTTTTGGAAAAAGCCAGCGTCAGTATTGAGTTGTGTTGTCCTTTCTTACGATGTAGAGGGATGTTCCTAATGGGCGGTAAAATAAATTGCCGATAGCTACGAAATCTTCTTTGTCTATCGAGCGTCTTGTTCTGCCCTTTGAAACAGGTTCATGATTTCTAGTAACGACTTTCGCCCTGGTGTCACGATTGAGTTAGATGGGTCTGTATGGCGGGTAGTGGAGTTTCTCCACGTTAAGCCTGGTAAGGGTTCCGCCTTTGTTCGTACTAAACTGAAAAATGCTCAGACTGGGAGTGTTGTTGAGAAAACTTTCCGGGCTGGGGAAACGGTGCCCCAAGCTAACCTGGAAAAGCGCACAATGCAGCATACCTACAAAGAAGGCGACCAGTTTGTGTTTATGGATATGGAGACTTACGAAGAAAGTAATCTGAGTTCGTCCCAAATTGGCGATCGCGTCAAGTATCTCAGTGAGGGGATGGAAGTTAACGTTGTCACCTGGGGTGAACAGGTGCTGGAGGTGGAACTACCCAACTCTGTGGTGCTGGAAGTGACTTCCACTGATCCGGGTGTCAAAGGCGATACGGCAACGGGAGGAACGAAGCCGGCAATTGTTTCGACTGGCGCACAAGTGATGGTACCGCTGTTTATTTCGATCGGAGAACGTATTAAAGTTGATACCCGTAACGATTCCTATATGGGTCGCGAATAAACGTTTTGAAGCAAGAGGGTGTTGGGCGTGGGGTGGAGTGTCAGGGTTGGTTTTCTGCTCTCAACTCAAAGCAGGTATGGGAATATCTTGCCAAAAAGCTCAAAAATCGCCCTTATTCCCTAATCCCTAACCCCTAGTCCCTAGCCCCTGATATTATCGTGCCATTAGATTTCAATCAACTCCGCGAACTGCTAGCCGCGATCGCTCAAACTGACATCGCCGAATTGACCTTAAAAAGTACTGACTTTGAACTGACAGTACGTAAAGGCATTCCGACAATGCCGAATTTTAACCCAGCGGCGTCTCAATCGGCGATCGCGGCTTCCGGTTTTGCGGCAGCACCCACCAACTCAGATGTACTGCCAACGCCCATCCGGACGCCGGAACTTGTTAGCAAAGAAATCGCGCCTCCTGTACCGCCGCCTGCTGCCTCGCCTGCGGTAGATCCAAAATGGGAAGAAGTTAAGTCTCCAATGGTGGGGACGTTTTATCGTGCGCCTGGACCTGATGAAGCTGCCTTTGTGGAGGTAGGCGATCGCATTCGCATCGGTCAAGCGGTTTGTATCATTGAAGCGATGAAGCTGATGAATGAAATTGAAGCTGAGGTGTCTGGACAAGTGATAGAGATTTTAGTAGAAAACGGTGAACCCGTAGAGTACGGTCAACCCTTGATGCGGGTTAACCCCGGGTAAAGATTACTCTATTGCCATCAATAGACTAAAGACCAATGAGAGCTGCTAAAATTTGGGGATCATTTATCTCAGGTATGCCAATGCAAACCGCAAACACTGTACCACAAGAGGTAGTACAACAAGTTTCTGAGTATTTCAGTATCTTGAGTGAACCGATGCGCTTGCGAATTTTAAATTTGCTCCGCGAAGGAGAAAAGTGTGTACAAGAGTTAGTCGAGGCGACGGCAACGAGTCAGGCGAATGTCTCAAAACACCTGAAGGTAATGCTGCAAGCGGGTATACTTAGCCGCCGCTCGGAAGGAACATCGGCGTATTATAAAGTCGAAGATGAGCTGATTTTTGAGTTGTGTAATTTAGTATGCGATCGCCTTGCTACCCGCATTGAAGAACAAGCCCGACATTTCCGTGACTTCAGTTTAGCGAACAAAGACTAACGCTTTTCTAATGTTATAGATCAAAGTTTTTCTTAAAGTTTTCACGAGTCATCGGCTGTTCCAACTCTAAACCCTCACCGCCCAGCACCTCTAGCGGTTTACCTTCCACCTTAATCCAGACCTTCGTTGTTGGGTCTAAACTAGTAGCTGTATATAAAATCTGCGCTACACGCCCGGTCATTGAGGTGCTGCCGCCGCCCGTGGTAAATTGTTTAGACAAATCGACATGAACCCCATCTGCTTCCAACGAAACCGCCTTGAGCTTCGTTTCTTTCGGAATTGTTGTCGCGAAACCTTTATCCGTTGGTCCCATTAATAAACTCTTAAGTGCCGCCTCAATAATTTCGCTAGGTTTGTCAGTATTCTTTACGGTTATCGAACTGGGAACTACTTCAATTTTGTTTTTGACAGTGTTGAGCCAATAAACCTGAACTTTTTCCTCAGTTAGCGGCGAAATTAACTTGGGTGAAGCTGATACCGTTGGTGCTGGCGCTGTTGTAGACGTAGCATGATTCCACGCCAACCAACCGGCACCACCGCCTACAGTTAAAAGTGCGCCAGCAACAGCAGCAACCAAACCGAGGGGAGTACGACGAACTCGTTGTTGGTCTTGCATATCAACAGTCCTCTTTAATAATTTGAAACTTCAATCTTGTTGGGGTAACTAATACAACTATTAAACTTAATCGGTTCTCAGAGTAGAAGCCCCTGTCGTTAATAAAGCGATCGGTTTTGCCGCATCAACTCGGACAAACGCCGCAATATCTAACTCACCCTTATCCACCTTAAATTGTAAGAAACGTGCCGTAATTCCTCTCTCTTCCAAGGTGCGGAGATTGAAACCATTACTAATCCCTCGCGTGAAGGCTGCAACCAAAAGCGACGAAAGCGGCTTACCATTCACCGAAACAACTGGCTCAACAAGCTGTAAACTACGCCCTGAGACAATATTCAGCCCTGACTCAACAATAAGCGCTAACGGCTGGGCATCCTTTTCTTGCACCTCAACCTGAAACCGGAGACGATTGCTGCCCAATAACTCTATCTTAGGATTGATAAATTCATAACGTTCTGGTGAACCTCCTAACGCACGACTGCCAATAATCTTTAATCGCGCCGCAACATTAGGCGATGCTAAAGCCTTATTGAGATCCGACTCGGTTAAAACTAAACGCACCCCAGCTTGTATGGGTTGCCGTAGAGATGCTCTTGGCGACCCTTGACTTCCAGCTCGGAGCCGCTGTAAATCAACATTAAGCGGGTCTGTCTCCAATTCTAAGGCGTCAACCCGAATATCTGGCGTCAACCAAACGCCCCGTCCGGCAATTCTGACACGTTCTACCTTCCCTTGTATAAGTTGGTAGTTGGGAGCGTTGTCGATGCGGACTTTTAATTGTTCGACTTTATTGAATCGGGAACGAATTGCGCCTTCAGTAACCTTGTCTGCGACTAAGTTAACTGGGGAGAGGACGGCGAGTAAGCCAGATAGGAGGATGGTGAAAAATTCCATTGAGTTATTTAGTTAAATAGTCTGGTGCAGGACGTTGTTAACCTGCATCAGATGAGTAGCTTTACAATACGATCAATGGGTTCTCGCAGCAAAACTCTGGTTACAATTGCCTGATTTAAATCAGCATCAGGTTGGTGTCAAACCTTTAGATCATAAATAGATTTTGGCATTAACTGAGTTGCACCACTCTCAACAAGGGGGTTGCAAAATGCACCAACACCTGAAAGAAGCATTGGCGGCAACATTTCCAGTCTGATAAGTAGTTACCCTGAGTTTTCTCTTATTTGGGAGCGTATTGGCAAGAGCAACAATCCCTCAACAGTTTTCCCTAGCTCCCTTTAATCGACGTTGGCAAGAGGTCGTATTATTTCCGACAGCTCGACAGTTGCCACATCACATCGCCAAGCGGGTAGTCTCGGCTGCCATTCTGTTGCGAAGAGGCGTCGGAAGCACCTAAGCCGGCAATGTGCATATAGGTGGGAGCGGGTTGCAGTGTTTGGACTGCTCTTAAGGATGAATTGAAAAACAAGAGTACAAATTCACGCTTTTTGTTTTGGGTTGAGTTGCGCGTTTGCTGCTCTGTAATATAAAGTGTGCCATAGCCATTCCCCTGTTCGAGAGCAAAGGTTCCTAGATTTCCTCGTTTGGTATGTTGCAAGGTTGCTGTGGCTTGTTGGTCTGGTCTTGAGTTGGCTGGAGGTTTTCCAAAGGTAACTTTGTAGTCGGGTTTGCCAATTGCAGTGTAAACGCTTTTAGTAATTGGACAGGAAGCAAGTGGATTAGGGGCGGCAAAAGCAGGAAGCATAAAAGCCAGATTGCTTGCGCTCATGCCAATCAGCCCTAAACATCCTAATAAGAGAGGAAATCTTTTCATTCGTGCGACTTCAATGACGAGATGGTTCCTTCATATACATTAGGAGCTTGCGAAATTCCGTAAGATTAAGGGTCGAGGTTTTGATTGAGGTGACAGCAAGGTTCTCGCTCAATCCGTAAACCCTCAGTTGGTGGCTTTCTAGGTTGATGCCCTACTCAGCAAATGTGTAAAGGTCGAGATTTGTTCAGCTTAGAAGTGTCACCGTGAGCGCTGACGAGAATTGGAGTCACGTTGATTTTGCTAGTTGCCAAGTTGATGGACAGGACTTTGCAGGAAGGTCACAAGCTGCAAAGTCCTGAGAGTGTAGACGTTTTAATTAAGTAGCATTGCCTTATTTCAAAGCTGTATCAATCCATTGCTTTAAAGTCGGCAAAACTTCATCGATGGAAATTTCCTCAGCCTTTTTAGTGGCGCGTTCAACTACTTCTACTTTGCCATCTTTAAGCGATCGCCCTGTGACGATCCGGTAAGGAATACCAATTAAGTCTGCATCTTTGAACTTCACACCCGCGCGTTCGTTGCGGTCATCGAATAGGGTTTCTACCCCTGCTTGATTGAGTTGGGTGTAGAGTTTTTCGGCTACCTCCATCTG
>CADCTM010000765.1 GCA_902805485.1 uncultured Coleofasciculus sp.
ATCCAGCAGCTTGTTCTTCCAGTACTGCTAATACACTTTTTGCCTTATTCAAAGTCCGTTCTATTGTTTCCCGCTCATTCATCTGTTCATGTTTTTAGAATAAACCTCTTGTATGACGGAGGTGCGAAGCATTTGGGCGATAAATTATTGGTTAAACCGAAGTTTTTCTATCCAAATGCTTCGCCCCTACAGCCCAATATCGATATTCGCCATCATTGTCTAATCTCTGAACCGCGCCTCTAATTCCGCAACTTCCCGCCGTTTCTCTTCCAATTCCAGACGCAGATGAGCCGGAATTTGCAATTTACCAAAACCCGCCGCCTGTTCCTCTAAAATCTGAAGAGAACGACGTGCCATTGCCAACGCGGGATGCACCACATCTTGATTACTGATGATTTCGGGTAAAACTCGTTCCTGACTACTACTTGCCACTCCCTTCCCACCCCGTAACAGTGCTACGGTAAAGTCTTCCGCCGCATAATCAAAAAACGGTGTCTGTTCCTGCTGCCACATAACGCGGGTACTTTCTGGCACTGTCTTACCCAAGTGATTCATCAAATTAGAAATCCGCACCACCGTATCTGTTGACTGATTCGCTGCCCCCTGAAGTGCTTCAATCATATGGTATGTGTAGATGCTCATCGTTCCATCTGGACGAATCCAAGAACTTTGCTGACCACGAGATGAGGTAAATACTGCCCGTCCTTCACCCTGCTTCAGCTCATCCACAAAGCCTTTCGGCAAAGCTGTGGCTAAAAAATCCGCTGCCAATACTCCACCAGCCTTTGCCGTCGCCATCCCCTCAGCATGGCAACTGTCAATCACTACAAGCAGTCGTTGAGCTTTAATCTGACGCAGCGCCTGAGTAAAATCCTGAGCAGAAAGAGCCGTATTTGCCACATCATTCGGTTTAAAGTCATGCTGGAGCAAGTAATATTGGCTCGTAGACAAGTCAAATGTGCCGTGACCTGAATAGTAAACGACAACTGTCGCCTCGGAATCAGCTACCGCTTGCACTTTTAGCCACTCCAAACCTTCTAAAATATTCTGACGTGTCGCCCCGGCATCATGCAGAAGACGCAGATGATTCTTGTCGTTGGGATAAGCACACAGTTCGGGATTAGTTAGGACAGATTGGAGTGCCTGAACGTCTTTCACTGTAACTGGAAGCGACCATCTGGGGCTAGCGGTTGCACCAACTCCAATCAGTAGGGCATAACCGTGGATAAATGAGCTTGACATTTGAACAAATATTGTGAATTGAAGCCTCACTCTTACTATTCTCTGCCTTCTTTTGAGGCTGCCAACCCAAGGAGACTTGTTTCAATTCAAATTTCAGCCAC
>CADCTM010000766.1:0-2367 GCA_902805485.1 uncultured Coleofasciculus sp.
GCAATTAGCCTGGGGTTTAAACCCTAGGGGGATGATTGGCTAATTACCAAATCTCAGCTAACCTTATTTACTTAAAACGACACAATAGATTAGATATGCCTAAACGGACGAACGAACCGAGGTTGTTATGCTTTCCGATAAGTTTCGTCGCCAGTTGCGTCAAGAAGCCGAACACTGGCACACTGAGGGATTAATTGATAATTCTGTATACGAGCAAATAAGCGATCGCTATAAATTTAATGACCTAGAAGCCTCCGCCAGTAACCGCTTCATCATAATTTTGCTGGGACTAGGTAGTGTATTTTTGGGTTTGGGCATTATTACTTTTGTTGCCGCCAACTGGCAAGAATGGTCACGAGAATTAAAGGTAACGTTACTACTGAGTGGCTTTATTAGTATTAATACAGCCGGTTTCTATCTCTGGCGACACCCAATAGAGCGCTGGCAAAGCCGTTTAGGACAGGCATTATTACTTTTGGGGGCGCTGGCTTTAGGAGCAAATATGGCGCTGATGTCCCAAATGTTTCACCAAAGTGGACAAGCTTATCAGTTGTATCTCGTTTGGGGTTTGGGCGTCTTGGCAATGGCGTATAGCCTGCGGATGACGATGTTAGGAGTACTCGCTGTTTTGTTAGTCGGGTTTGGCTACTTACGGTATTTGTGGGGACAGCCGGAACCGATAACTTTGGGTGGGTTGTCATGGCTACAGCTTTTTGTGCAACATATGCCTGTAGTGGCAAGTTTGATGTTTGTCCCACTCGCTTACTGGTGTGGTTCGCGGTGGATTTTTCGCATTAGTGCGATCGCAATTATTTTTTCCTTGGAAGCGAATATAATTCGGTTCAATCTATTAGGTTCTTCACCTTGGATGGCTGCGATTGCTTGTGCCTTACCTCCTGCCCTTTTATGGGCTTATAGGGACTCGTTTGTGCGACGACAAACACCACATCTTGAGATATTTAGTAGCATCGCCCGTAGTATGGCACTCACTTTCCTCAGCCTACTGTTTTATGTTTTATCGTTCTATGGAGTATGGACTACCTCATTAGTGCGCTCACCTAACGACGCCCTACCCTTATTTTTGCCTCCCTTCGTCGATATTCTACTTTTAAGTGGCTTGACGCTCCTGCAATGGGTGCTATTGTTACGACGACAGGATGTCACAACCTACTTCGTTGCTGGCATGATTGTTATCAGTGCCATAGTTCCCGTTTGGCATCTCAACAGTAGCGGTCATGCAGTCTTTGCTGTGTTAATCTTCAACTTACTATTATTTTTTCTTGCCCTTGGCTTAATTCGTGAAGGACTAGCACAAGGGCAAAGACGGCTTTTTTGGGGGGGAATGGTATTATTAACTCTGCAAATTTTTAGCCGGATGCTAGAGTATGACACGGATTTATTATTTAAATCCTTGGTTTTGTTCCTGTGTGGTTTAGGCGTCATGGCTGGCGGGCTGTGGTTTGAGCGCTACCTCAGAACTCGGTCCCAATGACTAATGACTAATGACTAATGACTAATGACTAATGACTAATGACTAATGACTAATGACTAATACTAAGCCTTGGCGCTTTTGGATGCCTCTTTTATTTCAAACGGCATTAATTCTTGCGGTTCCAGCCCAAGCTATTTATACTCAACTGACAGGCAAAACTGTTATTCTCCAGACTGTACCCGTAGACCCTTATGAATTGTTGCGGGGCTACTCTCAGACCTTAAGATATGACATCTCTAATCAAGAGAGCTTAAGTAAACTTTCCGGTTGGCAAGAATTACCGAAGCAACAACCTCAGAAGAGTAAGCTGAACTTCGTTGAGCCAGGGACTCGCTTTTATGTGATTTTGGCAGAACCTGTATCACCACCTAAGAGCGAACTTCCCCAAGCGTGGAAACCCGTCGCTGTCAGCTTAAGACAGCCGGCAAAACTACCCGCCAATCAGGTGGCTCTCAAAGGTCTTGCTAAAGCTGGTGCTATCCAATATGGACTAGAAACCTATTACATCCCTGAAGACCAACGAGAGCAGATTAACAGAGAACTCGGTGCAACAAGACAAGCCGATCCAAATCAGTTCCAACAAACATTACCGCTAACTAACGAGAAGCCGCAACAAACACCGCCAGTTGTGATGGAAATTAAGGTCGATGCTCAGGGTGACGCAGTGCCGATTCGTCTTTGGGCGCAGCTTGGCGATGCCTCAAAACCGCAGATTCGTCAGTATCGATTTTGATAGACTAATACTAGTTATTTCTAAGAGCGAGCGTTACACCAGGGATAATGCAACGCGCCCATGCTAAACTCACTTACTTACTGACGCCTCGCTTGGAATGCCGCACTAACGGCTGCGCCTGCACCAGCAAGCAAACCAACAC
>CADCTM010000766.1:2377-7925 GCA_902805485.1 uncultured Coleofasciculus sp.
GCTTTGGGTCAGGCACTCACTGGTCAGATTTTTTGCTTGCAAGCACTGATTGCTCTGTGCCCAACTTGTGGTACCTCCGAGAACGACACCAGTGATGCTACAGGTAGCAATCAGAAGGAAGAAGCGGTGATTTTTTCTATCCATAGATAGATGTATGAATTTCCATAATTGGTAAACCTTCTCTCTACTTTACCTATCTCTTCGCAAAATGCAAGCTTGCTTCACACAATCTTTGATTTTGTTCTTCGCTACCTGACTCGCCCAATCTCCCCAGCTATGGTAAGTATACTCATCCCTAGTTACCAATGAGGCAACGGATTCGGCTAACGGATTTAACTCATAGCGAAGCGGTAGCGAGTCTTCGCCTCTTGGGGCGGCGCCTGCCGTAGGATGCAAGGGAGGGCTGTAGGGCTTCCGAAGCGTCTGAGTTGCTGTTTCGTGATTCTTAATGAACCAATGACTAATCAAGCCGCCAGTTAAAGGGCAAACGGGCATAAATTCCTCTGGGATCGTTCATTGATTGGAGGACGACTAAATCAGCTTTGATCTTCAAAAACTCAGCGGTTAAGGGATCGGGACGCTTTGTGTTTTCGAGGGCTTGATCATTAGTCAGTGTTTCCAAAATGCGTTTTTCCAGACTACGAGTTTTTGGATATTCTTCAAGTTCCCAATTGCTGCCTAAGTTAGCTTGTTTGGCAGCATACTTGATCGCATCTTCTATCCCTCCAATCTCATCCACCAAACCCAGTCGTTTCGCATCTTTACCCGCCCAAACTCGTCCCTGAGCAATCTGTGCTACCTTCGGTTTCGGCAATTTCCGCGCCTGTGCTACCTTATCAAGGAACTGATTATAAATCTGGTTCACTGATTTTTGGGTGATCGCTAATTCTTGCGGTGTCTTAGGACGAGAAACCGTTGTACTATCAGCATAGCGAGCTGTCTTGACAACATCCCAGTTAAGACCATTCGCGTTCCCTAATTTTTGGACATTAAACTGCAAACCAAACACGCCGATTGAACCTGTAATCGTATTCGGTTCGGCAAAAATATGACTGCTGCCCGTAGCAATCCAATAGCCCCCAGAAGCAGCATAATCGCCCATTGAAACAATAACAGGCTTTTTCTGGCGAGTGAGCCGAACCTCCCGCAAAATCTCCTCAGACGCAGTAACGCTGCCTCCAGGACTATTAACCCGCAGCACTACCGCCTTAACATCATCATCCAGTCGCAATTGCCGCAGTTGTCTGGCAAAGCTACTGCCGCCCAATTGCCCAGCGCCGCCTTGACCATCAACAATTTCACCTTCAGCATAGGCTACGCCAATTTTATTTTCAGAAGAGCGTTTCTTGAGGTCTTTATCTTCAACATTGGCGTAGGTCGTGAGGCGAATTTGCCGGAAGGACTTATCTTTCTCACGACTCCCGGTTAATTTTTTCAAGTCAGTGACTACCTCATCCAGGTAGGCGACTTTATCTACTAAACGCCGAGTTTTCGCCTCGCTTGCTGTCAACTCGCCTTGGCTATCTGCGATCGCTTGTAACTGATTTGGTGTAATTTTGCGACTCTTACCAACAGTCCCTAGAAATTCACTCCAAAGCGTACCCAATAAGGCTTGTGTTTGTTGGCGATTCTCTAAACTTAACTTCTTAAGAATAAACGGTTCAACCGCTGATTTATATTTTCCAACTCGGATTACTTGAACACCAACCCCATATTTCTCCAATGCGCCGGTGTAGAATACGGGCTGAGAGCTAAAGCCATTGAGTTGCAAACTTCCCATCGGGTTAAGCACGAGGGTATCTGCCACCGAACTAAGGTAATATTGCGGTTTTCTCAACTCAACATCGTAAGCAATAATTTTCTTCCCAGCGGCACGGAAACGTTCCATTGCTTCCCGTACCTCTTTAAGTGTTGCAAAGCCGGTGTCACTACCTGCTGAGTTGCGACTGCCATCTAGGTACAAGGCAACAATTCGCTTGTCACGGCGTGCCTTTTCTAAGCTATCCAAAACAGTACGCAGAGTAACGCTATTTGTTTCGTCACCCGATAATGCTTCCCCAAGTGCCTCACGAGTACTTGAGGTGGGGTCACTATCGGTGATCTTCAAAGACAAATCATAAACCAGTACTGACTTATCTTTAACTTGCGGACCCTCATCTCTCAATGCCGCCGTAACGAGTAAAAATATCAGTCCACTGGTTCCTAAAGTAAAAAATAAGATAAGCCCTGCAAGGCTTCCGACTGTACTGGCTAAGGTTTGTTTAAAAAATTGACGCATTTGGGATGAAGAGTAGTAGGGAGTAATAAGAAGTATCTATTGGGGCAGTGTCCTCACTCTCATCTGTGGCAGTGGCTGCTCCGGAGTAAGCAGGGCGATGCCCCCGTACCTGCCCCAGAGTACTTAGGACAGGGAACTGTTGAAAGGGAATGAGAGCTTTAATAATCTTATTTTTGACGCAATGATTAATTTGTAATTCCAATGCCAACTTCTTTATGCTAACTTCTGTAAGGCGTTAGAAGACTTGAGCTGAGATAGGGTAGCATTACCTGTACACAGGAGGACTGTGGTTATTTCTGCGATTAATAGCTGTACTAAGGCATCAACCGCCTCTACAGACTGGGACGCGGCTTGCAGGAAAGGCAATGCTAAACCGGAAATATCGGCTCCTAATGCGATCGCTTTTGCTACATCTAAACCATTCCGCAACCCTCCCGATGCAATTAAGGGAATTTCTGAATTGAATGCCCGAATACTGGTAATACATTCGGCAGTAGGTAAACCCCAGTCAGCAAAGGTTTGCCCTAATTGATGCTGATGAGCGTTTTTGGCGCGTTCACTTTCCACTTTTGCCCAAGATGTTCCTCCTGCACCCGCTACATCAATCGCACTCACACCCGCCTCGATTAATTTCTGTGCCATTGCCGCTGAGATGCCATTCCCCACTTCTTTGACAATTACTGGTACGGGCATCTTATTGCATACGAATTCGATTTTGTCAAGCAAGCCTCGAAAATTTGTATCACCATTAGGTTGAATACATTCTTGTAAAGGATTGAGGTGCAAAATTAAGGCATCCGCTTGGCAGATATCAACAACACGCCGACACTGATCAACTCCATAACTGTAGTTAAGTTGGACAGCGCCGATGTTAGCAAATAACAGGATATCAGGAGCAAGCGATCGCACATTAAAAGTATCAGCAACTTGGGGATTTTCCACCGCTACCCTTTGGGAACCAACCCCCATCGCCAGTTTGTACTGTTGTGCCACTTGAGCTAAACGAAAATTAATCGTTTTTGCCTCTTCGGTACCGCCAGTCATCGAAGAAATTAGCAGGGGCGCTCCTAGTAACTTTCCCAGAAACAGCGTCTTCAGGTCAATCTCACTGCGGTTGAGTTCTGGTAAACAACAATGGGTGAAGCGGTAGCGTTCCAAGCCATTTGTATTTGCCTTGAATTGTACATCTTCATCCAGACAAATCCGTAGGTGGTCTGCCTTCCGCGTCTGGGTTTCTCTCATATCTCAATTTAATAGGGGCGGGTTGTTTGATCTTTTCTTGATTGTGCCATTGAAGTAAGTCCGGACTTCTTCGCTCAATACTTAACACTCAGTGCTTAATTAACTCCACCGCATCACGTCCATCAACATCTTGTAAATAAACCTTGACTTGTTCTTCGGCGGCAGTGGGTAGTTGCTTGCCTGTAAAATCTGGACGAATGGGTAACTCGCGATGTCCTCGGTCAACTAAAACTAATAAACGAATCACTTGAGGTCTACCATATTCAGTCACCGCATTTAATGCCGCGCGAATGGTACGCCCTTTATAAAGGACATCATCCACTAACACAACAGTTTTACCAGCAAGATCGAAAGGCATCTCGGTTTTTTCTGGTGTCCGTACGTCAATTTGATCAAGATCGTCCCGATAAAAGGTAACATCAATTGCTCCCACTGGCACTTGCACCTTTTCTAGGGCTTCAATTTGACGCGCTAGCTGATGAGCCAGAGGAACACCCCGCGTGTAAATGCCGATAAGCACGAGTTGAGACAAATCTCCAGATTTTTCAATCACTTGAGAAGCTAAACGGGTGACGGTACGGCGTAGTTCTTGGGATGAGAGGATTTCAATTATTTGAGTCGGCATCCTGAGTAATTGGTTTAGTAGTTAATTCGATGCACATATAAATAGTGCAGGATGCCATTTTCTTGTCCGAGATGGCAAGTATTAAACAATTAAATTTACGCCAACTATAAAGGATAGGCTCAGGCTTAAAATGGCGATCGCTAACCAAATCAAAAAGCAATACCTAGTTAGTGTCAAAGCTTGCTCTATTTTCGCGGGTGTAATCGGGTAAATCGGGTTACCCAAAAGCGGTTTTTGTTTAGCAACGCCTTTGTAGCAATTGGTTCCCCCTACCTGAACACCTAAAACTGCCGCATACGCGCACTCACTCCAACCGGAGTTAGGACTAGGATCTTTAATTGCATCTCGACGGCACAACTGCCAAACTTGTTGGGGTTTCCCTGACAAAAGTGCTAAAGTCATCACGGTTAAGCGACAAGGTATCCAGGTCAGGCGGTCTTCGAGTTGAGCGCTAAACCAGCCTAAATCGGTATAAGGCTCGTTACGATAGCCAATCATTGAATCTAAAGTGCTGGCAGCTTTGTACGCTAGGGCGAGGGGAACAGAGCCGACTGGGGGGAAAAATGCGCCAACAATGGCATAAAATAAAGGCGCCATTACGCCATCGGTAGCATTTTCGGTTACGGTTTCCAGAATAGCGCGGAGGATTTCGGGTTCATCCAGTTTGTCTGTATCGCGTCCGACATATTGGCTTAATTTGGAACGTGCTTGATCTAACTGTCTATAAGTTAGTGGTTGTAAGACTTCGACTGCTGCTATTCGCAAACTCTTCCCGGCAAAACAGCTTGCTACCATGACAATCTCGATTACAATCCCCAACAGGGGATGAAGCCAGCTTGCAGCTCGAATGATTAACCATCCGACTATTCCACTGCCGATGATTAATCCGATGCCTAGCACGACACCAGCTAAACGGCGTTGTCGCGGACTGTTGAAGCGCTTGAGAACAAACTCAGTGTAGTGAGAAATTGCCCAACCCATAACTTGCACAGGATGTGGTAAAGCCCAGGGGTCGCCAATCAGGTAATCTAAGGTGGCAGCCACGAGTAAAACGGCTGGTACTGTATTTATTGCGATCGCATTCATCTAAATTCCTAAGCCGACCCCGCTCAGGCTTGAACAGTTTTGACTTGCTAATAGCAGTTTAAGGGGTGACGGTTACAACAACTACTCACTAATGCCGTAGGGACTATTACCTCAGATAATTTTCCCGAAATTGGAAAATTATTTAACGAAATCATCTCTTTTCTGGGTTTGTGTTTTTTTTGCGATCTTGAACGCTTAAATTAAACGACAAAGCTCGTTTCTTCTCCAACGGCAGCGAGTCGGCTCCGAGCGTCATAGTAAAGGTCAGCCAGTGTGATACTGTAAAGTGCTTCTTTAAACTTTTGATGTAATCGATT
>CADCTM010000766.1:7976-8283 GCA_902805485.1 uncultured Coleofasciculus sp.
CTGGAGTATGGCGAGGTAGGGGTTCGATGGTTTCACCGACTGCTTCTAATATTTGTCCTAAGGAAATTTCTGCCGGTTCGCGAGCTAATTGATAACCTCCTTGGGAACCGCGTACTGATTTAACTAAACCTGCTCGACGCATTTCTATGAGGAGTTTTTCTAAATAGGGTGCGGGTAAGTCTTGACGAATTGCGATCGCTTTAACGGATGTTGGACCAAAGCCTCGTTGTAAGCTCAGATCTAGCAGTGCTTTGACACTATAGTGTCCGCGAGTTGTAAGCTTCATATCGATTTCAATTTTCTGTAC
>CADCTM010000767.1 GCA_902805485.1 uncultured Coleofasciculus sp.
AGTTACGATGAACCTCATTGACAGTCTGGGCGATAGTTTCTCCAAATACATGGGGGTGCCGTCGCACCAGCTTTTGCGTAATCCCCTGAGCGATCTCACCTAAGGTAAATTTGCTCTGCTCACTGGCAATTTGGGCTTGGAGAACGACTTGCAGCAGCAAGTCTCCTAATTCTTCCGCGATCGCTTTTTGATCACCACTTTGAATTGCATCTACGACCTCGTAGGCTTCTTCAATTACATAAGGCACTAAGCTCTCAGGAGTTTGGGCCAAGTCCCAGGGACAACCGCCCTCCGGCGATCGCAACTGCGCCACAACTTCAACTAACGCCTGCACTGCTGCTAGAGCGGGGGAGCTTATTACTGGTAGATAAACATTTACCGGATAGGAGAGGGAACTTTGTTGACCCAAGTCATTTAATGTAATTTCTGTACTGCTTGGTTGTGGCGCGGTTAACTCTAGCAAACTTACAGGGTAGTGATTCGGAAAATGTGCTTGTAGCATAGCCGCTAGCTGGCGAATAATTGCCGCTGAGTCAACCTGGGTAATCAGCAGGGGTGAAGTAAGCGTAATTTCTGACTGGGTGAGTAGGGCTGAAGCTGTAAGCACCTGTAACCCGACTTGTGTAAGAGGAAGGCTTGACATAGCAGCAGGCAAAAACTTTCCTTATTATGTGCGACATGTGCGACACCAAGATCAATTAGACAGCCTCTGCGGATTATCTTCTTTTGCGGCTCCGCTTCAGGAATGAGCCTCCCCAATCACTAAGGGAATGAGTCATTGCCCCCAACTCTAATCCAATCCAGATCACTAAGCATTCTGCTCGATGTTCCCCAATCGATCGCGCTATTGTTCGCAGGATGAAAGGCCAATCCCATGGCAAGGGGTGAAACTGACTCACAACAGCTAAGCCTAGGATAACTGGCATGCTCATCCAAGCTCCCAAGTACACTAGGCGCAATACTGTCCCGACCCCGGGCCCATGGGATAGAAACGAACGATGGTGCATACTTTTCTGGTACGGTATCCAGATGCATTTCAACCAACCCCAGCGCTTGAACTGCCGCGAGGAAATATCAAGATCAGGACCAAACATTAGGCCGGCAAACAGGAATGCCCCACAGAGTAGTAATGTCAGCTTGCTATCACGACTAAAAGCGAAACTGCAACCTGCTACCCAAGGCAGGCTCCATAATGTAATGCGATCGTGAATTCGTCCGGCTGGCATGAACCTCCTCTGTTAATACAGTTACCGCTACTCTACAAGCTGTCATTAAACCAAGAGCTTTCTAGATGCTGGGCTAGTTTGCTATAGTAAGAACCGGCCGATAAATTAAAC
>CADCTM010000768.1 GCA_902805485.1 uncultured Coleofasciculus sp.
CGTCGTTATCTCTATCAAATCCGTGGGGGTCTGGCTCTAGTACGCGAAAGCGACGGTGAGAAATGTCGCCGCAATTCAGATCAGGTGGGGCAGGCAAAATGCACACATCTGGATAAATCGGGTCCCAACTATTTTGTGGACTGGAGGCACTTTTTTGCGGGCGATGGGGTCTATAAGTCAAGAAGAATCAAGCTAAACAAAGAAAATCAGAATAAGTCAAGAAAATCAGAATAAGTCAAGAAAATCAACCTAAACCAAGCAAAAGCACGGTTTATCTACTGGTAAACCCAAAATAAACTAGCTCGCGATCGAGCTACCGCATCAAGCCTCACGCCCGCTTGCGCCAGGCCCGGGTCACAGATTTTGGATTTTAGATTTTAGATTTTGGATTTTGGATTGGGAATAATCTCGATTGAACCCAGTCCCCGAGTTGCTGGGGAGTTGCGGGCAATCGGACTTAAAAGTAAAAATAAGTCAAAATAAGCGCGATTCCCTACCAACTACCGGGGATTAATCAGGGGCGATCGGCTATGAATTTTCATGAATTTTCATGAGTTTTCATGAATTTTTTATGCTCTTTTATGTCTTATATATGCGATCGCCCATCAACTTTTAGCGGCTGTTACTGGGCCAATTCCACCATCCGCCGATGATCGCGTAAGAAATTTATGTTAGTGGCTCTATCTCTTCTAGCTGTAGGAAATATACGCGACCGGATGCGTCGCCTGCCACAATTGTGACTCCATCTGGTGCAATAGCGCAACTGGCGATCGTGAGCCCAATTGGGACGAACACCCTTTCATACAAACTAACGCATTCTCTTTGCCCTGGTGTGTAAGGTTTAATCCCTGATTGGCCGGGTGGTTAATGGGCTAGCCACTATGCCGCCAGCCCGCTACAAGATTCCGAGGATTTGGAGAACTTCTTCACCACCTTGATGCGGGCTAGAACGATCGCTTTTACCCGTCCGTCTCCTTCAACCCATCCTCCAACAACATCCGCACAATATCCACTTTTTTGCGCCCCGTCTTTGCTGCCAACATCGACAGTTTGCGGTGCAAAGTTTCAGACATATCCACGCTAAACCTAACGGTGGTGGCGTTGTCCGGTACTCGCAGTGTGCTCATAAGGCTAGGCTCCTTTGATTGAATGGGAACTGCTTCTGGTGCAAATACGAACGGCTTCGGTGATGTTGCAGTTGGCAATAAAACGAACGGTGGTGGCGTTGTCAGAGGTATTAATGCTGGCAATAAAACGAATGGTGTTAGCGATGCTGTGGGCGTTGGTGCTGACGATACAACGAATGGTGGTGTTGGTAGGGATGCAGCTTCCTTT
>CADCTM010000769.1:0-283 GCA_902805485.1 uncultured Coleofasciculus sp.
TTAAGAATTTTTGTCCGGACGGTGTAACCAAGGCTAATTAAGGCATCTCTAAACCCTCGTTGATCTTGGGGATCTTTTAATCCTGTGTACCAAAAAGCGTTGACTAGAGTGATGTTTGGCTCACTCTTAAAGTAATCTAAAACCCGCCTTGGGTCAAAAAACCAGCCATTTTTTTGTTGAGCGTAAAACATATTGTTCCCGTCTACAAAAATAGAAAGACGGTTCATAGAGCATGGCATATAAACTAAGACCTAATAGTTCTAGAGAATTAAATGGAACTTCT
>CADCTM010000769.1:293-8262 GCA_902805485.1 uncultured Coleofasciculus sp.
AGCAGAACTCCATAAAGTCTGTAACTGATGTACTTTATCAACTCTACATTCAAATTTGTCAATCTGCGTTAACTCTCTTGCCCAGAGCGATCCTTACCTCGCTCCTTCGTTAGACAAAGGCGAGGATTTAATCTCTGTTGTCTGTTGTTTTTTAACTAGCTCGACGCTCGTTTCAGTCGGTTGGGAGGTGCGAACAAAGACTACTTGACGGTTGGAGTGGTGTTTGTGCCAATGCTTCAATAAGAGCGCTTTTGCTCTGTACTACCGTTGTTTACAAGGGGTTTCATTGCAAGTAAGAACACCAGTCACTCCAACCGCCAGGATAAAGCTTTCCTGTGTGAATTCCCGCAAGTTCCAAAGATAGGAGATTAACGCAGGCGGTGACTCCGGAACCGCAATAAACAACAAGTTCTGCGCTTGGCTCGATGGCGCTCCACCGTTGTTGTTGCTGGAGTGATGAAAGCAAATAACCTTGAGGATCTGTGACTTCTTGCCAAGGATAATTGATTGCGCTGGGAATATGACCTGCAATTGGATCGATGGGTTCTTGTTTACCTAAATAGCGATCGCTTTCTCGTGAATCAATTACAACGACATTCGGCAAATCTTTACAAACTTTAAGCTCGTGAATATTCACTACCCAGTCTGAGCGCAACTGCGGTGAAAACTTTCCCGGTTGAGGTGTTGGGATGGCGTCTGTAACAGGATATCCAGACTCTTGCCATGCCTGCCAACCGCCATCAAGCAAGGCGACTTTATCATGTCCTAAGTAGCGTAGCAGCCACCAAAGACGGGCAGCAAATGCCAAGCGAGAATCATCGTAAGCAATGACCAAGGTTTCTTGAAAATTAACGCCAATTGCTTCCAGCTTTTGAGCGAGTTGGATAGGATCGGGTAACGGATGACGACCCCCATGACGCTCGACTGGTCTGGAAAGGTCTTGATTTAAATCTAGGTAGCAAGACTTTTGAATATGACTGATTTGATACTGCTGATGCCCTAATTGAGGTTCCATTAGAGCAAAGCGACAGTCCACAATTACAACCTGTGGGTCATCAAGGTGTTCGTTCAGGTATTGTGCCGAGACGACAAGAGGAGTAGGCGTCATTCAATATTATTGATTTAAGAGCTAATACAAACCCTAGCAGTTCCAGGACGTACACTTTCTCTTAAAAATTAAGAATTAAAAATTAAAAATAGCCTCTTTTCCATTTTTGATTTAATAGTCTCTTGCTTGCGGCAATACGGACAAAATCATACCTTCCCGTGCCAGTAAGTTGTTGGGGAAAACTGACTGAACCTGCTTTTCCATATGATCGAGAATATCGTCGTTATAGTCAGGGTTGAAGCGAGAGATAACAATTCGTTTAACCTGCGCTGCCTTAGCTGTTGCGATGCCAGTTTGCCAGAGTTCATCTTTCCAGATTAGTGGCGAAGATTCCAAGATATCCTGATCATCGAGTGTATGAGGAGCATCCAAAATTAGTAAATCGGCGTCATAGGCTAAATGAAGGAGATTTTTATCGAGATGATTGAGGTAGGGTAAGCGTGCGGTTGCATAAACCACAGAGCGCCCTTGCCAACTAACTCGATAACCCATTGAGCGGTAAGAGTAGTTGAGAAAAACTGCCTCTACCGTCACGTCGTCTAGTAAAATTTTGTGACAAGAAGTCAGGTCGTAGAACTTCAGCTCTGACCGCATGACTTGAAGAGGCACAGGGAAATTGGGATGAAGCATTTGGCTGCCAAGCCGCTGTTCCATTGTTGCGCCGTTAGATGCCTCGGCGCCATAAAGATGAAAGCAATTGCCGGGAATGAAAGCAGGCGTAAAAAAGGGAAAGCCTTGAATGCTGTCCCAGTGGCAGTCTGTGAAGAAAATATGCGCTTCTACTGGCATCTGCCCAAGCAAATTATTACCTAGTACGCGAAAACCACTGCCGCAGTCAAAAATTAGGCGTTTTTTGCCAACGCGCATTTCGACACAGGAGGTGTTGCCGCCATAGCGTATCGTTTCTTTTCCGGGTGCGGAAATTTGCCCACGAACGCCCCAAAATTGGACAACAAAATCGGTGGTGATAGAGCCAGTTACCATGTCGGCTCTAGAATTAGATGGATGTGGGTTTGGTGCCGCTGGCTCAAAATCTGGCATCTTTCAATTAAGTTAGCCTTGATTAGCAACGCTTCACACCTACTTTGTATTTCACTAAATGATACTCACAGTGAATGGCATTAGTGATTATGTAACGGGGATTTTCTGTGTTTTGGGTGAAGGTTGCACATCGAGAAGGAGTTACGTAGGGTGAGTTAGTACAAAAACCAAGATTGATTTCGTACTTGCCCTACGTTTAATTTTCACAGCACCCAGGTCTTAGTCAGGAAGGTTTTGTCAAGTCAGTTAATTTTAGCGTTCTTCAAGAAACTGACTTGTCAGTTTTGTCACAGGCAGCTCACGGAGTTGCGTTCTGACACTTATATCTATGCTAAATCAAGCACTCTCAAAAGTGCTAGGTTTATTTACTCGCGCCAGATGCCTCTTTGCAAATCTCCCATAACTAGCTAACAGCTTTGATGCATTTTTCTACTAGTGGCATTACCTGATCGACATTTTTCCAGCCGAGAATTTCCGTAACTTTTTTTTCTAAATTTTTGTAAGTTGCGAAAAACTCTGCAATTTCATCTAACCGATGGGGGGCGATGTCTTGAAGAGATTTTACATGAGCGTAGCGCGGGTCTTTGTCGGGAACACAAAGAATTTTTTCATCGCGATCGCCTCCGTCAATCATTTCTAACATTCCAATCGGTCGGGCGGCAATGACGCAGCCTGGAAAAGTCGGTTGATCCATCAATACCATACCATCAAGCGGATCGCCATCATCCGCTAGGGTGTTAGGTACAAAGCCGTAGTCATAAGGATATTGCACCGAAGAATAGAGTACTCGGTCAAGTGCAAAAGCTTCCAAGTCTTTGTCAAACTCGTACTTGTTTTTGCTACCCGCCGGAATTTCAATCAAAACGTTAATCAAACCCGGCTTAGGTTGAGCAGGAATGCGTGATAAATCCATAGACCAATTACTTTGACTACACAGCTATTTTTGTTGGTGCTTTTCAATTAAAGCTCAAGCACCTAGTAGTTGAACACCACCCTTGACAGTTTTGACCAACCCTCGTGTAGCATTTTAACTTGCTGCGTAGCGCCACGGTTAAATTTAGATCGTAGATTCGACTGAATTTTAGATTACAAAGTAGAGGGGGATGAAGAATGAATTGTGATGTCTGGTTTTCTACTCACCACTTACTTTTCTCCATCCACTGAGCCGAGCTGTGTTACCTAAGTTACACATAGGCTTTTATTTCCCCAGTGATTTTAGTTAATCAATTGGGCGTCCTTTTTGATTTGATTTGATTAGAACTCACTTTTGTGACTCCGGCAACGAGTACGTAGTCTGTTGCAAGACATCAACGCTGCTGCTTGAAGAGTAGGAAGCGATGACGAATACAGGTAAGGTTAGGGTCAATAAAGCGATTACTGTGCCCATAATTTCTGCCCACCTATGGGGATGAGGGTCAGAAGAGTTAGCAGACGGGCTACTTGATGCCATAAATTAGATGCAATTGGAACTCGATAAATTCAGTTTTTTTGATAATGGGTTGAATTGTAGACCCAGTACTCTCTATTTTAGCGATTTATTCACCGCCGATTGTCTTCTAGCGAACAATCGCCAGGAAATTGCCAGGAGAAACAAATCACAGGCTTGTAAATTCTTCCCTTAGGAATAGCTGTTTCTACTAAAAGCTGACTTGCGGATAATACGGGATTTTTATAATTAATAGTATAAAAATTTACTCTTCATATCCCTGAAGCCATGCATTGACATCAAGCCTTGGAGGAAAGCCTCACAAAAAACCGCCTATGGCAATAGGGCGGCGTGATTAAGCAATCGAGGGTTGTCTAAGCTTACGTTAGGTGTTTTTTATCACTCTGTAACAAAGCTTACAGAATCCCCTTTTCAATCATCTAGCGTTCGGCATAAGTTCGCATTGGCTCTTTAATCAACCGGATATACAAATGCTTAAAGGTTGACTTAATAACGCGAGGCATTCCAAAATCAATCGGCATTAAAGCATCAGGCAGCTTCCAATCCGTGACTTGGAGTTCCAAAGGACGCTGATGGGGAAAGTCAATGTCTGCTAGTTTTGGAGAAAGCCCCAAACGCTCTCCTGCGGCTATTGTTGGCACGAGCGCGGGTTCAACATTAAGAATTTCCACAATTGAGCGATCGAGGGCAAAAACATCGGCAGATGCCCCTAAAATATTCAACTGTCTAGGTTCTCCGCCACTGGGACCATTGCCTTGATGACCGATGATGCCATCTAAAATCGTTAAATCTGGATTAATCGCGCGTGCCGTTTCTACCAGCATCTGCCCAAAGCGATTTTCATCTTTACCCGCTTCCATATGCCACCAAGCCTTCATTTTGCCAGGAACACAGCCGAATAAGTTCTTCACGCCCATTGTCAGCGTCAACTGCATATGAGATTTCAGCTTGGGTAAGTTAATCACAACATCCGCTTCCATTGCTTCTTTACACAGTCGCAGATGGTTAAAAGCATCGCTTTGGGTTTCGTAGCGCTGACCGTGAAATTCTACAATCGGTAGATTAATTTCTTCCATTAGGGGAAGATAGCCATTTGCCCTAGCCACACCCATCGCCGTACCAAAAGCGGGACTATCGCCAAAAAACGGTTTACCACCCGCTTCAATAACCATCTGGGCGACGCAGTAAACGAGTTCGGGGCGTGTGATACATTCTTTTCCAGGACGACCGGCGGTGAGTAGATTCGGCTTAAGCAAAACGCGATCGCTTTTTTTGACAAAAGCACCCATCCCTCCCAAAGGTTCTAGCAAAGTTTCTACATAGGCTCGCAGCGCTTGCCGTTCATAGGAATCAGCACGAATTAGACTAACAGTAGGCATGATTTTAGCTGTTAAATTTTGATGTATTGAAGGAAATTGTGCTTTGTCATCTACCTAAATAATCTGGCAATGGATTATGTAACGGATGGACTGAAGACTAACTCTTGACGCCATGAGTCAGTGCTGTAACCCTTTGAGCTTCCGGAAAAACACCATTTCCTTGGAGTTGAAGAACAGGCGGTTTTACTTCCACTTTCATAATTTGGGCAGTAGAAATTAAAACGGTACGATCAAATAGGTGCATTGTTAACCAAGGTTGGCTCAATAAGCCTTGGATCTCCTGCCCAAAGGCTTCTGGAGTGATGGAAATATCAAAAGCTTCGGTTTCACCATTGACATAGTAAAAGGTCACTTCTGTGAAGCTATCCTGGCTTTGCATTTTTAAAAGCTCCTTCTGAACAAGTGGTTAGTGGTTAGGGATGCCGCGTTAGGCGTCTGTACAGTAGCCTAGTTGGAACGAGAGAGAATTGTTTAGTTTGAAAGTATCAATATTTTCCAACATCCAAGGTGCGATAACACAAGAGTGGGGATTCAGGGGTGTAAGAAGCGCAATTAGCAAGAAACCATTGACTAAAATTCCTGAAACCATCAGATTTAACTGAATTCCCAACTAACTCGTGCCGCTACCGCTAATAAATTTCCCTCTCTAAAAGTTTGTGCGTCTATTTTTCAGCGTAAGGGATGGTCTTCTCGTGGTCTACCCATCGTCCCATTCGAGCGAACACTCTTCAACCCACTATTCGAGAATGAAGTTAAGCTATGACGGACAAATTGAGCAAACATCAGTCCTTGACTCGAAAATCGACGCCGTTCAAACTGGTTGTATTGATTTTGCTAGCGGTGGGTATTGCACTGCTGGTAGCGGCGACTCCAGCACTGGCACAGCAATCTCCTAAGGCATCGGGATTTAATCTCCAAGAAATGTTGCGACGTGCCTTGATGTGGATTAACGGTCTTGGTTCTGTGGGAGCGATCGCTTATATTGCACTTTACATCATCGCTACCGTCGCTTTCTTACCCGGTTCGATCGTGACGTTGGGTGCGGGTGTTGTCTATGGTGTAGGGTTGGGTTCAATCTACGTCTTCATCGGCGCCTGCTTGGGTGCAACAGCGGCATTCCTAATTGGTCGTTATTTAGCCCGAAATTGGGTTTATAAAAAAATTGCTGGCAATGAGAAATTTAAAGCAATTGACGAAGCAGTTGGAAAAGAAGGATTTAAGATTGTTCTTTTGACAAGGCTATCTCCGGTTTTTCCGTTCAATTTGTTGAACTACGCTTTTGGCGTTACTGGCGTTTCTCTCAAAGACTATCTTCTCGGCTTTATTGGGATGATTCCCGGAACAATTATGTATGTTTATCTGGGTTCCCTGGCGGGTAATTGTGCCTTGATTGGCACCGAGAGTCAGCCGCAAGACTACGCTGTGCAGTGGACGCTGCGAATCGTCGGTTTTATTGCAACTGTGGCTGTAACGGTATTTGTGACTCGTATTGCCCGCAAGGCGTTGGAAGAGAAAGTTTCCTAGTCTGGGTAGATGACAATACCCTCTAACTTAAATAGATTCTCTAAAGTACAATCCGTTCTACCTGAAGTTATACGATGTCAAATTCAGCATTCGAGGGCGTTAATGTCTCACCAATGGATGAGTATAACCAAACGTTGGTGTCTAATGTTCATCCGCCCAATTGGGTAAATCCTCAACCTGCTGATTGTTACGATCTGGTTGTAATTGGTGGTGGCACGGCGGGATTGGTTGTCGCTGCCGGGGCGGCAGGTTTGGGTTTGGGTTTGAAAGTCGCTTTGATTGAAAAGCATCTTCTGGGCGGGGATTGTTTAAATGTTGGTTGTGTGCCTTCAAAGTCGATCATCCGCTCTTCTCGCGTGGTTGCCGAGATGTGGCAAGCAAGTGCTTATGGTGTTCATACTCCAAGCAATATTGAAGTTGATTTTCCGGCGGTTATGCAACGGATGCGCCGTATCCGGGCGGATATTAGTCCTCATGATTCAGCGGAACGGTTTCAAAAGCTTGGGGTTGATATTTTTTTAGGTAAAGGTCGTTTTTTGGGTGATGATACTGTTGAAGTTGGCGAAGATATTTTGCGGTTCAAGAAAGCGGTAATTGCGACGGGTGCAAGAGCGACAAGATTACCAATAGAAGGGATAGAAGAGGCAGGATATCTTACTAATGAAACGGTGTTTTCTTTAACTCAACAACCACAAAGGATTGCGTTGATTGGGGGGGGACCTCTTGATTGTGAATTGGCTCAGGCTTTCCGGCGTTTGGGTAGTGAGGTTGTGATTTTTGATTTAAGCGATCGCCTTTTAAATAAAGAGGATGAGGAGGCTTCGGATATTATCCAAAATGTCTTTATTCAAGAAGGGATTCGCTTAGTTTTAAGTTGCCAAATTAAACGGGTAGTTAAGACGAGCGAAGGCAAGACTATCTATTTTAATAATAATGGCAAAGAAGAGTCAATTAATGTTGACGAAATTTTGGTTGGTGTGGGACGAACACCGAATGTTGAAGGTTTGAATTTAGAAGCGGTTGGGGTGGAGTATGACAAGAAGCAAGGCGTAATTGTTAATGATTACCTCCAAACTACTAACCCGAAGATTTATGCGGCTGGTGATATTTGTCTGGATTTTAAATTTACTCATGCAGCGGATGCGGCGGCACGAATTGTTATTAAGAATACTTTGTTTTCGCCCTTTGGTTTGGGACGCTCTAAAATTAGTAGTTTAGTGATGCCTTGGGTGACATATACTGACCCGGAAATTGCTCATGTGGGTATGTATGAACAGGAAGCGAAAGAGAAGGGAATTGATTTTGAGACAATTAAGATTGCTTTAAGTGATGTGGATCGGGCAATTGCTGATAGTGAAGAGTCAGGGTTTGTTAAAATTGTCCATAAACGGGGTTCTGATGAAATTTTGGGGGCAACAATTGTTGCGCGTCATGCTGGGGAAATGATTAGTGAGGTGACGGCGGCAATTG
>CADCTM010000770.1:0-938 GCA_902805485.1 uncultured Coleofasciculus sp.
ATTTTAGCTCTAGCTCCAGACCAGGCAGTATTCAGTTGCAAAAAGTTTTAGGGACGCAAGGATACCGTGCTTGTAAGGCTTGAGCATGATGTATTAGCGTTAGCATCGATCGCGAAGTACGAATCGCTTCTTTTAAAAAGTCGCAGATTCACTAAAATCAAGTCCCTAAAACGAAGAGGAAAGCAATTTGCTCCCCTCAGCTTCTGAGTCCAACAGTTTAATCTTCCGCTGGGAATACAGATTTAGTAACAAGTGCAGGCTTTTGACTATATTCCGCCTCCAGCTTTTTTTGCAGAGTTAAATCCCAATTTAAATCGTAGTCCCTCTCGATGTCGGCAACAACAAAGGGTCGGAGTACACCCGTTACAACAACCTCCTGACCATCGGTGATGGTTTGACCTGGGGTTGTATTCAAGACCAGCAAATCTTGGGTGCTAGTTAGCTTATCCTCATCAAGGGTAAACGAAGTTGGACTGATGATGTCTTCAACTTCAGCCTTCACAGCAATGGTCTTGTTGTAGAAGGCGCTGGGGTTTTTGGTCACTTCACCCGGTTCGGGCGCTAGAGCGATTGATTGGGCAATGATTACTGGTTTGTCTTTGTATTCAACCTCCACCTCTGGTTCTAAGTTCAATTTGAACTCTCTCTCGACATCAGCAACTACAAACTTTTGAACCTTGCCCGTCACTTGGAGCTTTATGTCATCAGGGAGGACAGTGGAAGCTCCTGAAGCATTAATAACCAGAATTTTTTCACTACCGAAAAATTTGTCATCACCGATTGTGAAAGAATGGGCACCAACTTTTTTTTCAACTTCGCTTCTTACCGTTACAGTCTTACCAAGAAGTGCATTTGTCTTATCAGCAACTTCCTCTGTAGTGACATTAGTCTTAGCTGTAGGACCGCCTACTTTTTCTGGATTGTTGGTAGTGCAAGCA
>CADCTM010000770.1:948-1332 GCA_902805485.1 uncultured Coleofasciculus sp.
AGCAGTATCGCAAGGAACGCTAGGGCGAGCGCTGCTCCTTTGGTATTCCAAGGCGCTTGGGTAAAGCCGTCACGGTGAACAGAGGCGTAACTAGCAACCTGAACTTCATTAAATCT
Source organism: uncultured Coleofasciculus sp. (assembly GCA_902805485.1). GTDB lineage: Bacteria > Cyanobacteriota > Cyanobacteriia > Cyanobacteriales > Coleofasciculaceae > CADCTM01. The sequence goes on from CADCTM010000770.1 coordinate 1,065, forward strand.
ATTGTTCATTGAAAAAATCTCCTTAAACTGTCTATTCATCGGTAGTTATTGAGGTAAAAGCTGCTCCATTCGTTAACACGTAAGCTTTCACAGGGAATCGTATCTGCTAGAATTGCACGGCCCCTCAGGCTTGTATAAATTTCTAGCTGAGTAGTTGTTCCACGTACTAAGCAAGGTAAAGAAACCGCATATCTGACGTGCGATAATTTTTTTCCTACCGCTTAGAAGCGGACGCCTCTATCTCAACGCCATCAACCGCTCACACAAG
>CADCTM010000771.1 GCA_902805485.1 uncultured Coleofasciculus sp.
TTTGGGAGAGTGGGTACGATTAATCGTTCTGGATCGGTAGCAATAGTACCTTGTGTCACATGAACTACAGGTAGCTCCCCCTTCAGTTCCTCCCACCAGTCTGGCGGGGTAAACTCTGTACCGATGTTGTCCAGTAAAGGCCCCACAAAATAAACTTGATCGGGTAAATCTCGACGGGGATATTCAAACTCCGGTACCGAGCCAACTAAGTGTAGAAACGGGGAGATTATATTAAAGAAACTGGTCTGGGATGGCGCAAGCCCCAGATCGGCACGAACTCGATTCATGTAAGCAGTGACTTCTCTAAAGACGACTTGATCGGTCAACCAGTTCAACCCGCGATTGCGGAATTGTCCGAAAACGGAGGCATCGGGTTTCATGCCCAAACCAAAAGGGGCTGTATCTCGACTACTAAATGCTAGTGCCGAAACGCTAAACCCTGCCCACGCTGGCCCGCCCTGTTCGTGAATCCAAGCCGCACCCAAAAAACAAAAATCCGCAAGGATGACATCTGCTGGAAAATCTCGCAAGATTTCTGTTAAATCTTTAACCTGTTTCACTGCGGCATCGATAAAGCCGTACTTGAGGTCAAACTTGAGTTGGGCAACACCCTGCAACGCATTTCTTCGCGCCATTCATTCTGGTGAGATGTCGACTGCTGGAATAAAGTGTGCGCCAATTGATTCTACCTTCGCTTGAAATTCACTTTCGGTATACCAATAGACTTGATGCCCATGATCGACTAACTTGCGCGCAATCGGCAAGGCTGGACTCACATGCCCCGTGACTGAAATCGTACAAATGAGAAATCTAGCCATATTACATCCTTCAGTATTGAGCATCAGAGCGCAACACACATTAATAAACGGCAGATTCAAAAAATCTGCCACCGTACTACCACCAAACGAAGTTTGGTCTACCAGTAATACCTCAACACCTACGGTTAAGATCGCTTGTGGAGCTTCATCCAGAAGTATTGTTGTCGATTGCTGGAACATAGCAACTATTTGTTTAAAGGCAGCTACACCACTTAATTCCCCCAATTTGCTGTTAGACGCTGCTGAGGCTCCAGCGGGAAATTTGGCTTCACCAATTGCTCAAAATTTCAGTCCGGCAGCTAGGGTACTAGATCGAGGGTCGAGAATGCCAAATAGGGTAACGCGATGACCGCGCCGTTGAAGTTCGTGTCCCAATCTTGTCATGGGATTGAGATGACCCGTCAGGGCAGGGCAGATGATGCCAAAATAAGTCATGTAAGGCTTCTGGTATTTTATAACCCTATGCATACACGTTAGGACAGTTTTTGAAAGCGGCATCGACACAATCTCGGA
>CADCTM010000772.1 GCA_902805485.1 uncultured Coleofasciculus sp.
TGAATAGCAACATAATTCTTGTACAGCAGAACGCAGAAGAGATATTAGACTGTCATTTTTCAGAATGCATCTAGCTTAAGTCTGACTATAAAAAAATAAATTTATCTCTCTTTCTCAAAAACATACTTGTCCCATTCTCATCATCTTCTGCCTTTTGGCCTAAAAAACTACCTCCTCAAGATAGAAGTTTCCTCTTGCAAACAAAAATCCTCTTGACAATTTAGATTACAAAGACGATTAGAACTTGAACCCGCCTGAAGGAAGATGCAAGGTTCATTCAGATTTTTCTACCATTCACAAAGTTAGTTGCCATCAAAAATTGGGAGCGGTGGCTATTAGTAAGCTGCATAGTTTTCCTGTCCATAATTTTAAAAGCAAGCCATACAACAAATCCCAAGTTGTCAACCATCCACAGTCCATCATCAACAAAGAGGTAAAATGAATCGAGTAATTACTTGGCTAAAAAACATTGGCTTACGCCAGATTGTTACAGTCTTCCTGACCGCTTTAACCCTACTACTTGTGCCAGCTTTTAGCTACAGCAACGCTCTTCAAGCCCAAGCTGATACTCTGATTGCTGAGGGAGATTCCTACAAAGTAGACAGCGCAACCATAAAAAGAATCCAAGATAAAGCCGAAGACCTCGGTGATAGCCCTGAGCGACCGATTGGTGATACCGGCTTAAAAAACATTAAGAAATTAGGTGAAAATATCCCCGAAACCGTTGACCTAAATGCCCGTCAAGGCTTCTTTAGCGGCGACCCAGATGAACTAGACAACAAAGGTGTTAAAGAGCGAGTTGAAGACACTGCTAAAAGCACAAAACGTGCAATTAAAGGTGCGACATCTTGATCGGTAATTAGTTAAATTCCCGACTTTTCGACAGCTTAAAAAACTCCGTCTTTAGAGATAAAGACGGAGTTTTTTGTATTTATATTATATAAATAGATTAAAACTTATCAGACATCCACGGTTGGGAACCTGTAAAAAGCTGCGTGGCAACAGTTATAGCCCCATGAGTAGCCTTAATTTGTCCCATTTGTTGCAACTGCTGCGCTGTAAATAGACCCGTATAAAGCGGTGCTAGCGTCCGTACATCTAATTGCAACTCTCCCTTTCCTCCTCTCGTAACTTCTCCCTTTCCCCCAGAAACAGTTAACACAAACTGCCCGTTATTCTCCCCAAGTAAATCATCTCGAACATCTAAATGTAACTGCGCTTCCACTTGTGTTGGGTAGCCTCGTTTTTCCAAGGCTTGGGCAACATCAACTATTCGCAACATCCAACGCTCTGAATCAAAAATTTTAGCCGTTTGTTCTGGTAGCAGCAGTGATAAAGGGTCAACTGTTGAACTCCGCCATTGTATCTGATCAATTTGCGAGCGATGATCGGCAAGAAATGTCCACAAACGCCGTCCCGCTTCTACTGTTAGTACTACCCAATCTCTGATAACAATAATGCGCTTATTAGACTCTTGATGCTGAAAAAAGATAACGTAGCCTTCCGGTTGCGCTTGGGAACCAATAAAATAAGCATAAGTTTCCTGGTCTTTTGGGGGTTCAACGGCTAACTCCCACAAGCATTGATTACGCTCCAAATGTCCATTAGTAACTTTCGCATTTTGCTGATAAAGCTTGTGAAATACTTCGTGATTAACAGGAGTTACAGGTTGCACTGAAAGATTGCGATCGCTAATCTGAATATTAGCCGTAGAAACAGACCAACGACAAAAGATTCCCCCTTGTTCATACCCGACTTTCCGATAAAGGCGTTGAGTCGCAGCATAAAGAACTGAAAGCGGTATGCCATTAGCATAAAGTTCTTTAAGGGTACTCGTCATCAGTTGGGCTGCCGTGCCTGCGCCGCGATATTCTGGTGCAATACCGACAGATGCAATGGCGGCAGTAGGTACAAGTTCAGAACCGTACCATTGTCCTGTGGATAAAATTGCCAAGCCACCAGCAACTTTACTAGCTTGACTAATAATGCGAAAATTTTCTAAGCCGATAAGGTTGGAATAAGTCTGCCACCCACTAGGAGAAGGGTCGCCGAAACATTGACCCAGGACAACTCCAAGGCTTTTCGCTTCCTCAGCGTTAGAGATACTGCCGTATTCAAACTGAGATGTCATATTATTATTGTATTATTTTATAATTCGATGTAATACAATTGCTGCTCTCAAGTCGCACAACCCAGGAATTGCAAGATTAAACCAGCAAGTTCGGGAGCATACTCTTGCGGTAAAGAATGACTAGCATCAGGAATAATGGCAAGTTTCGCGCCGGGAATTTCCCTAGCGTAGGTTTCACTATGCCATAAGGGGATCGTTTCATCGCGATCGCCACTGATCACCAATGTCGGTACTCGCAATTGATAAATTTCCTTTTCAACCGTATCTATAGCATCTTCTGGTCGTATCCGGTCAACTAAAAAAGAACGGGCGGCAGGTTGAGCATTTAATTCCCGGCGAAACCAAGAAATTTTCTCTAATGCTTCACTTTTGCCGATAATTTTCGTACTGAATTTCAGCAACTCCAAGACCCAATCCACTACAGGAATTTGCCACAATAAAGGGCGAAGGTGGTCGTAACGTCCGCAAAAACTGTCATCCCGAATACCTGCGGGCGCCGCTAGCAACAAACCCTTTACAGACGCCGGATATTTCAAAGCATAAGCTGCCGCGACCCAACCGCCGAAGGAATGTCCCAGAATGTAGTAAGAGTCAAGTCCTAGTGTTAGTGCCACTTGCCGCACAAAAGCAACTTCTGTTGCAACGTCGTAGCGAATTTGCGGTTTGCTTGATTCGCCAAAGCCCAACAAGTCTAAACTAATGCAGCGACAATGTTGCTTTAACTGTTCGATTAACGGCAACCAGCACTCTTTGTTTCCCATGAAGCCATGTAGGATGAATAGGGGTATGCCGCTGCCGATATCGAGGTAAGAGGCAATTTGAGGTGTCTGCCCCAGTTGCGGAGTATCTAGTTGTAGCGTTACGATTTGCTGTTTAAGTGGAAGCATTTCTAGGTAAGCCCACGAGCCATTGATGTGCAAGTTAGACAAACCGCCAATTCTACCAATGTAAGGTTTGGGTTTTCATAAATATTTTATTAATAAAATATTTAATAGATTAGCATCCCCCTTAAGGAGGATGATTGGTGTCAAATCTCTTTAATAAGCGATCGCCTCCAGGCAAAAAAGTTGAGCAGTCGTCTGCGAAACTTTACGCTTTGTAACGAAATATACCTAATTTATTTAAACTTCATTGCGAAGTCATAAGACTGCAACAAGAGCGTGATAACTTTTATTGATTGATGGTTTGATGTTGACGACACAGTACGAGTTAGGCAAGGAGAATATACTTTGGATTTGCACGTCGCGAAAGCAACTAATGAGTTTTTCCGTGAAGATATCAGTGAGTACGTAGCTCAACTTCAGCTTCATATGGCATTGCAAGCCCGTAACTTAGTTCCTACTCTCACTAAGGCATCAGATAGCCGAGAGCAGCTATTGCAGCAAACCCAAGCGACGATTGAAAAGCTTGTCTCGCGGCAAGCGCTTTAGAAATTATATAAAAACGTTTTGGTGGTAAGGGCATGAAAGATCGTGCCCTTACGCATTTATTTCTTCGCGATCCGATTTACCGCCATCACCGACTCGGCATAATGAAGGGCATCTTGCCAAACTTCATAACCCCGGCGACTTAAATGGATGCCATCTGTTGTTAAATCTTGCCGCATCTGACCTTGACTATCGGCAAACAAAGCATTCAGATTGAGATAGCCTGCTCCTTGAAGTTTCGCGATCGCAGCGATTTGTTGGTTAAGGTAAGAAATGCGATCGCTAGAAATAGAACTTAAGCGGGTTGGCAGAATCGACTCAACAACAACTTGAGCTTGGGGGTGATTTTGGCGCAAGCGACTGACAATCTGGCGGATGTTACCTAAAATCACATCATCGCTTGCACCTTGGCGTAAATCATTCGTACCCGCCATCACATAAATTGTATCCGGTCGCGTTTCGGAGAAAGCAGACAAGCGATTGAGGATTTGACCAGAATTTTCCCCAGAAATGCCTTGATTGAGCCACAGTTGACCTCCTGGCAGTCGCTCCGAGGGAAACCATAAAGAGAGGGAGTCTCCTACGAGGATACCCAAGCGATTAGCACCTTGACCTTTTGCGATCGCTTTTGCTTCCTGTTCCAACAAGCGTATCCATTGCTCATGAGCCGGTTTTTGCAGCAAAAGTTCTCCCTTGCTTGTCTCCTTTGTCCAAAATGATTGGAAGCTATTGGCAGGCAGGCGCGTATAAATTTTGCCAGCTTTCAAGGCGGCGAATCTTTGGTAATAAAGTTCAGTCCCAGAAGTGGGCGAAGAAACCGAAGACTGGGAGAGGGGCAACACTTGCAGATTCTTCACCAGTTGTGTTGTCCCTTGAAGCGCCGTAACAGGCGACTCGACTGGGGTAGGTTGGGACTGGCTGAATTCAGGAAGCGCTACATCTAAAATTGGGACAATCTTATGGGAATCAGTCGCTTGCAGGGTTTGAGCAACAGTTGAAGCGAACAGCGCTGATAAGTTATCTGGTGCAATTGGCAGTGGCATTGGGGGAGGCGGGACAGAAATCGGTCCCACGGTAATTAAACTAGCTGCCAGTAATAAGCGATCGCTCAATGTCTCACTCCATCAACCTCACCTGTTCTTTTGACAGAGAGAATTGATGCCAGTCAGGAAACTTTTACAAACAGAAACTGAAGGCACCCCCCTATTCTGTTTAACTCCTGTCTCATAGCTAGAGTCCTCTTGTATAGCGACTAAATCCATACTGGCTAAGGATTGTAGTCCCCAAAGCCTGGATTTTCCCTATTAGCCAGGAACTTAAATTTCTGGCGGACTGTGGAACTGACAATGATCCAAATCTCAATTTCTCCAAATATCCGTACTTTTAAATGAACAAAGAAAATTAAGCTATGACACAAATTAAACTGGCTAACCCTCACCGGAAACCCAAAACTATATTTGTAGAATTTGCTTGGTGTAGACAGAAAAAACTGTAAATGTGTCTAGACACTTCATTCACAATCGTCTACTTACTGTTGGCATCAAAGGGCGCTTCTAAATAAAGATTGGTGCTGTCTGTAGAAATGTCAAAGGACTGATGCTTACATAACTTGGGTGCTACAAACACGAATCTGCATCTAGATTTTTCAGTCCTGTAATTCAATTCATTGTCAAGTATTTGGTTGCATAGTTGCTCAATTCATCATCGACCTCCAGCTTCTGGTATCGGTAGAAAATCACCTGCACTTATTGCAGATTTTCTTCAAGCAAGGGGCATAACGGCAAATTGATGGACGCCAAATTTTCAAGCTGTTGAGATTAACTCAAAAGCTGCGGAAACAAGCGTTGCGAACTAATTCCTTACCATAAACATGACTAATCTTTTTCAACGCATTTCTCAGATGTTCTACAACCTCTTAAAAAAGAGGAATCCTAAAAATCTCAACTTCTCAAAAGTGCAATACCAGAGTTTTGAGGCTGGTTTTGTCTCAAGGACAATCAAAATAGTAGCGTCTCGACCACAGCGAAATTTGTACAAAACAGTAACAAAAGCAATTGCCAGGTTTAAGCGCTCTATCCAATCTTTATGGATAAGTGCTGCCTTAGTATTTTGCTCAATCGTTTGGCTACAACAGCCCGAAAACCTGATCAGCGCCGCCTCCGCAGCCTCCACAATTCAACCACCACTGTCTACAAAAGGTTCTCAAATAGTTGACGCCACAGGCACACCAGTCTTGCTGAGGGGAGTCAACTGGTTTGGAATGGAGACAGAAATTCATGCTCCTTTCGGCTTGAATATCAGAGACTATAAGGAAATGTTGGCGCAAATTAAAGGTCTGGGCTACAACATTATTCGCTTTCCCTACTCAGTCAAAGCCCTAAGCTCTTCTAACATTAGTGGCATTGATTTTAGTATCGGCAATAACAGAGACTTTCAAGGTAAAACCCCTTTAGAAGTCATGGATTTGATCATTGCCGAAGCCCAACGTCAAGGTTTAATGATTATGCTGGATAGCCATCGACTTGATGACTACAGTATCCCTGAACTTTGGTATGGCAATGGATTTAGTGAAGCTGACTGGATTAAGACTTGGACAGACTTGGCTGCTCGTTACAAAAATCAGCCGAATGTAATTGGCGCTGACTTGAAAAATGAACCTCATGGACAAGCAACCTGGGGAACCAATAACCAAGCAACTGACTGGCGACTCGCCGCAGAAAGAGCAGGTAGCGCCATTCAAGCCATCAATCCCAATTGGTTAATTATTGTCGAAGGAATCTCTCAAAGTAATGGCAAATACTTTTGGGCAGGAGGAGATTTAACTGGTGTGGCGTCTAATCCAGTACGCTTGCCAGTTGCCAAAAAGTTAGTCTATTCGCCTCATGAATACGGCGCGGGAGTTTATAACCAACCTTGGTTCTCTGACCCGACTTTTCCTAACAATATGCCTGCCCGTTGGGAAATGGGATTTAACTATATTGCCACCCAAGGTATTGCGCCAATTTTGGTAGGAGAATTTGGTGGGCGTCAAGTAGACAGCAGCTCGAAAGAAGGAATTTGGCAGCAAAAGTTTGTTGATTTCATCGCTCAAAAAAATCTCAGCTTCACTTATTGGAGTTGGAATCCAAATAGTGATGATACGGGTGGTATTCTGCAAGATGATTGGCGCACAGTTAATGCGGCAAAGCAACTATTGCTCAATAAATTACTACCTGCTATTGGTTTGGCTTCAACTTCTACTCCGACACCAATACCAGCGCCAGCGCCAGCGACAACACCAGCGCCTGCACCAGCGCCTGCACCAGCGCCTGCACCAGCGACAACACCAGCGCCTGCACCAGCGACAACACCAGCGACAACACCAACACCAACAGGTACTCCTCAACTAAAAGCAGAAGCAGTTATACAGTCAGATTGGGACAAAGGTTTCTGTGTTAATTTGAACGTTACGAACCAAGGAACCGCGAGTACTAAGAACTGGCAGATGACGTTCCAGTTAAATCAAGCAACAATTAATAATGCTTGGGGTGCAAATTATCTGCCACAAGGTCAAAATTATCTAGTCCAACCGGAATCTTGGGGACAAGTTATCCAGCCTCAGCAAACTTATGTGGCGGGATATTGTGCCAACAAAACTGGCTCTAATTATAAGCCTTCACAAGTTGCCGCAACCAGTTTCTAATGGTTACTTGTATGCCCTAAGCTAGATGAAATACCAGAAGCTTTTTCCTCATAAGTGAGGTTGAGTGCGATCTGCTTGCAGCAGCGCTTCGCTATCGCCTTTTAGTGATATAAGCGATCGCACTTTTTGGTTTTTTCTTGATGTAATTAAGTCGTAGAAGCAATGTGCCGCAACATCTTATTCAAAAGTCGATGCAAATCGAACTTTCGAGTGCTTTGCCTTTCAGATATGCTGGAAACTCATTGTTAGCGGTTGCTTTGCTCCAAATCTTATGATCATCCTCACCAATGACGACGGCATAGATGCCCCAGGTATTCGGGCGCTTCACAAAGCCATCAACGGTAAAGGCATTATTGTTGCCCCTAAAGACCATCAGTCCGGATGTGGTCATCAAGTCACGACCACCCAGCCAATTCCTCTCCTACGGCGTTCAGAGACTGAATATACGGTTGGTGGAACGCCCGCAGACTGTACCCGCCTTGCTCTGACTCATATTTGCCCTGATACCACTTGGGTGCTGTCTGGGATCAATGCAGGCGGCAATCTAGGCGTTGATGTCTACATCTCTGGGACTGTTGCTGCCGTGCGAGAAGCCGCCATGCATGGAATTCCCGGAATTGCCGTTTCTCACTGGATTAGAAGACCATTAATTGTTGATTGGGATGTTGCTGCACGTTGTACGGCGAAGGTATTGGCTGATTTAATGACTCGTCCCATTGCATCAGGAAGCTTCTGGAATGTAAATCTGCCACATTTAGAACCCGGTGCCGCCGATCCAGAAATTGTATTTTGCGAACCAAGTACGAAACCGTTACCCGTTAATTACCGCGTTGAAGGGGATGATTATTATTACGTCGGGGAATATGCAAAACGCGATCGCACTCCTGGCACTGATGTTGATGTCTGTTTCTCTGGTTGCATTGCCGTGACTCAGCTACGACTTTGACAGGATTTATGGACGCGGCCCACAGTTTGAACGTCTGCCG
>CADCTM010000773.1 GCA_902805485.1 uncultured Coleofasciculus sp.
AGGACTCGCACTAGTTTCAACCGCTCTGCTTCACAGCCTAATCGGACTAATTGCGCCAAGGCTGATCGGATTGGAGAGTATTTGGCAAGACATCGCAAATTCAGGTGTGATTGATGCTGCCAAGCCAGATGCTCTCCACATTTGGGGGTACTACTGGTTCCTAATTTCTGGATTTTTTCTCCTTCTTTTTGGTTGTCTGTGTCACTGGATTGAGAATCAATTAGATTTGCCTTTACCGCCATTTGTAGGTTGGGGGCTTCTCCTGATTGCCTGCTTTAGCATCGTGCTGGATGTCGATTCTGGGTTCTGGCTGGTGCTAATTGTCGCTCTTAATGCGAGCGCAGTATCGCGATTCAGACACCAAACCACTTGAAATTGGACTAGAGCTGGCCCAGGGTTATTCACTGCTAAGAGCTGTGATCGCACAATCTTGGATCTTCTGTTCTTACTTGAATACGAAAGAACAGATGCTTGTTTGAAAGTTGAGGACTTGCAGATTATGTTCAGCATTTTGCAGATTTTGACCGTGATGTTGGTAGCCGTAGCAATGGCCCTGGCGCTCGCCCACGCTCTTGAGTTGCCGGGAAAGATGCGGCTTGATCAAAAAACATACTATGCCATGCAGTCTATCTATTATCCAGGCTTCACTATCTGCGGCATCAGTGAGCCTGTGGGGGTGATGTTAACGATTGTCCTTCTATGGCTAACCCCAAAGGGCAGCTCAAACTTCTGGCTGACCCTCATAGCCTTGCTCGGACTGCTTAGCATGCAGGCGGTGTACTGGCTGTTTATTCATCCTGTGAACCAGTTTTGGGTTGAGGGCGAAAACCTGGATCGCTTTAGTTCAGGCTTTTTTGCGTTTGGAACCAATAAATCTCAGTCTGAGGACAAAGCCACTCCGCCAGGGTGGACGGAGTTGCGCAATCGCTGGGAGTATTCCCATGTAGTGCGAGCGGGATTTGCGCTTTTGAGCCTGATCGCACTGGTCATCGTTATCTCAAGCAACAAGTAGCCAAAGTTGGCTTCGTTTATTTTTGGCAGTAAGCTGATGGGGCGACAGGGTGCTTGAGAGCAATACTAGGCTTGGGTTTTAAGCATTAAGAGACAGGCTTGCTGTTGACAACAAAGCTTATGGTTGAAAATGCTGCCTCAATTCTACCAAGCTCATCTGCAAACTCAACTGAGCCCCAATCAATACATCCTCTTAAACCTCTGAAGGGGTGACAGGGTAGCTACAACTGAGGCTGCATCAGGGCTATTGCTCTAAGTCCTCGTTGATAATAGAGTCGCTTATTGCGATTAAAGCAGATCCATTGAGCAACCCAATC
>CADCTM010000774.1 GCA_902805485.1 uncultured Coleofasciculus sp.
AGTTCACCCTGATGACTTGAGGGCCTGGCCTGATGGGGTGACAAGAGGGCTAAAAGAAAAGCTGGATAATGGTTTCAGGCATTGCAGAAAAAAGATAGGCTAGCTATTGACAATACCTGCCTATCGTTAAAAATGCTGCCTAAATTCTATCAAACTCATCTACGCTCCGTACTAAATGCAAATCAATACATACTACTAAATATCCTAGTTGAACTACTGCAAGGGCAAAAACAAGTACGGCTGGAAAGGCTTGCTGCCAATCTACCTTTACCAATCCGATTTGAGAGCCGTCGTCGCCAACTGCAAAGGTTTTTAAGCTCCCCAAAGTTGGCGATTTCAGTAGTTTGGTTTGCAATCATAAACTCCTTGCTGATGCACTACTTTTCAACTAGCAAAGAGTTAGTCATTGTAATCGACCGAACACAATGGCGAGATTTAAATGTTTTGATGGTAAGCTTAGTGTGGAATCAACGAGCTATCCCCTTAAATTGGCAACTACTACCACGTAAAGGCAATAGCAGTTTTGTTCAGCAACAAGCATTATTTACTACAGTATTACCACTACTTAAAAACTACAAAGTTACAGTTCTAGGCGACCGTGAGTTTTGCTCAGTTGAACTAGGTCAATGGCTAGTAAACCAAGGATTATCAGTATGTCTGCGCTTAAAATGCAATGAGTATATTCGTCGTCACCAGGATTTTACACGCCAGTTAAAGCACCTGGGCTTAAAACCAGGAATGTCAATGTTCTTTGCTGGTGTTAATGTTACTAAACAAGTCGGTTTTAATCAATTCAACGTAGCCTGCAAATGGCAGCGAAACTACCGCCGAAATCAGACAACAGAAGGTTGGTTTTTATTAACTAATTTATTAACTATCCGCGCTGCTGTAACTGCCTATGAACAGCGCAGTGGAATTGAGTGTATGTTTCGTGATTGTAAAAGTGGTGGTTATAATCTTGAAGGTTGCCATGCTTGTCAGCTTCGTTTATCTACAATTATTTTGTTGATTTCTATTGCCTATACTACTGCAATTATTCAGGGTATAGACATTAGAACATCAAAGGTTGAGTGTTATATTTGCCGTCCCAAAGAGCAATTACGAATTCAACTTCGCCATAGTAATTTCTGGGTAGGTTTATATAGTCAAACTTGGCTGAATAATCTCCAACTCTGTATTGGTTGGGTAGGTGAATGGATGCGTTCTAATCGCAATAAGCGGCTCTATCATCAGCGAGGATTACAAGCTATAGATTTGATTGAGCCTGCTTTCTAGCCTTCCTGTCACCCCATCAGATTAGACAGTAAACTCTAAAGTCATTTTAAAG
>CADCTM010000775.1 GCA_902805485.1 uncultured Coleofasciculus sp.
AGACTTGTAAGCAACCATCCTTCAAACCAACCTTAGCAGTGATGTTTTTAGGTTTAAGTGACTGATTGATTATTGCCGCAAGTGCTTTAGGATTACCTTGCTTTGCCTGTGCTATAACGTCTTGTTGAGTCATATTTTAAGCACCAATTTATTATTTATTCCAATTCCACTGACAACGGGTAGACCTAGTTACGAAGTCAAGAATTATGAGTTTACAGAATACAGTATTCCCAGCTTTCAGAGCAGAGGAGCAATCAACAGAAGATTGAAGTCTGGTCAAACCCATTCTAAGCGCGGCTTGATCGATTTGCCTTAATTTGTAAACAAGTAATAAGACTAAAACCCATTGCCAATAAATGCTGATACTTTGCAAGTTAAAGGATAAACTGGCAAGCAATCCCTGTCAGTCGGTATTACTACAGACTTATAACCCTCAAAAAATCTTGTGAATATTCAACGTTGGATTGCGCGGCGGGAGCCTAACTGGAAGCGATTGGACACCCTTTTAAAGCAAGTGGAAAAAAAAGGACCAAAATCGTTGCAAGCACCTGAAATTAAGGAACTTGCTAGCTTATATCGTTCTGTTTCGGCAGATTTGGCGCGTGCAAAGACAAATCAGGTAGGCAACACCTTGGTGCAAGATTTGCAACGGCTGACTTCTCGCGGTTATAGCCAAATTTACCAGGGTTCGCGCCGCCAGGATTGGCATGAGGCGGTGGAGTTTTGTCGCTGGGGTTTTCCCGCTACAGTACAACAAACATTCGGTTATATTGCCGCTGCAACGGGGATTTTTCTGGTTGGGGCATTGATTGCCTGGTGGTATGCTTGGCAAGATCCGGTGTTTATGTCGATTGTTGTTCCTGAAGGCTTAATCGAAAAAGTACGCGATAGGCATGAGTTGTGGATGGGTTCGATTGTCGGTATTGAACCTTTGGCATCCAGCGGTATTATGATTAATAACTTGAAGGTTTCGTTTGCCGCTGTTGCGGGTGGAATAACGGCGGGAATATATACAGTTTTTATCCTGGCATTTAATGGCGTCCATATTGGTGCGATCGCTACTTTAGTCGGTCAAAATAATTTAGCTTATCCATTCTGGGCGTTTGTACTTCCTCACGGTTCCCTTGAATTACCTGCAATTTTCTTTGCAGGCGGTGCCGGTTTATTAATAGCTAGGGCGATTTTATTTCCGGGTAAATATAGTCGGCTCGATGCCTTGAAATATTATGGTTCCCAAGCGGCACAGTTAGTATTTGGGATTGTGCCGATGTTGATTGTTGCTGGGACAATTGAGGGTTTTTTCTCGCCGAGTCCTGTGGTTCCTAG
>CADCTM010000776.1 GCA_902805485.1 uncultured Coleofasciculus sp.
TTAGAGTTAGATAAGAATGAATAATTTAGCTCAGGTGCGGCAGCTAACAGCCCGGATTAATACGCCACAGAAGAAGATATTAGTTGGCGTCTTTGCCTTGCTCTTATTAGGGGCAATTAGTAGCCTGCTGCCACCACCACCACCACCTGTTGAACCTCCTCTCCCTGCCCAGTTGTAGAAACGGTAGATCCCGAACACTTACAGCGTGATACCGCAGGGTTGCAATCTCTTGATCCGGAGGGTGCCTTGCTTTCCTCTGTTACCACCGGGGTAAGTCCAGCAACGGCACAAATCATTGTTACGAATGCATGGCACAGCCAACCCTATCAAGTGCTATTGTAAACTGAACAAAAACTGTGGCGACAGTTGTTGGGTCTAGTTTTTCCGAGTCATTGGTAAGTGTTACTGACTAGAACTGGGGTGGAGGGTTGGGGGGTACGCAATTACTACTTGCCCTGAAGGGTTTTCTGCTCACGAAGGATCTCAACCAGATCTTTCAGGCTTTGACGAATTTCAGCTGCGACTTGCTGTCCGTCCTCAATGGCTTGCCTTAACAACACAGTGGTACGCTGTGCCTCGCCTATGCTGATGCGTAGCTCCTCAGCAACTTGCCGCTGCTCTTCTTGTGAAACAAATTGTTGCCTGTCAGCAGAGAGCCGTATATTTTCTTCCTGAAACTCCCGGTTGACTTCAGCGGCTTGCCGTTTAACCTCAGTAGAACATTGTGTCTCTAATGGTTCTTGTTCTGAGCCCACTCTGCTTTTCCTGTAGTGCAGCGTTTAACATCTACATTTTTACAGTTTTGCTCTGTTTCAGTGTGTGTTTTTTCACGGGCCAATTCCCCTGTTTCAGCGACTTTTCTGCTCGGCTTGCTTAAGTAATTAGCAAGTTTCACTTTTACATCTCGCTTGGCTTTTAGCTTTGCGATAGCGATCTTGAAACTTTCAACGTTCATAACTATGCCCTTATCTCACACCTATACAGCTAACGCGTCTGAGGGTGGAGATATGCGGGGCTAGCCACGACGGGTTCTGGGTGGCGCGATTGTCAGAATAACAAAAAACATGGTTGTGTTGCAAGAATCGGATAAGACACAAAATTCCATTGCCTATTTGTGGAGTCAGGTAACCACTCCCAGAATTTGGGCCATGAAGTTCAGTTGCGCTTGAGCATCTCCTTTGAGTACTCCTATCACTTGTCCTTTCCGCAGCATGTGCATCACCTCATAGCCCTTGATGGTCCTCCTGGCTGTGTTGAAGGACTTGAATCCTAATCCTGGCTTGATCAGCCTCTGCAGGAAGCGATGATCCTGCTCAATCACATTA
>CADCTM010000777.1:0-22169 GCA_902805485.1 uncultured Coleofasciculus sp.
AAGGATATTCTGGAATTATGTCGAATCAATCTCCTATCCCTGTCGTAGTCAATGGTGCCGGTGGCAAAATGGGTCGTGAGGTCATCAAGGCAATTGCTAGTGCCGAAGACATGACCTTAATTGGTGCGATCGACCGCAACCCGAATTATATTGGTGAAGATGCAGGTGAAGTCGCTGGATGCGGACCTGTTGAAATTCCAATTCTTAATGACCTACAAGCGACGCTGGTAATGGCTACCCAGGAAAAGGTACAGGGGGTCATGGTAGATTTTACTCATCCCAGTGGCGTTTATGATAACGTTCGGTCTGCGATCGCATATGGTGTTCGACCGGTCGTTGGCACAACAGGACTAAGTACAGCACAAATTCAAGACCTAGCAGCATTTGCCGAAAAAGCCAGCACAGGATGCTTAATTATTCCCAACTTCTCCATCGGTATGGTATTGCTACAGCAAGCCGCCGTACAAGCTTCCCAATATTTTGACCACGTTGAAATTATCGAACTTCACCACAACCAAAAAGCTGACGCACCTAGCGGCACCGCCATTCAAACCGCCCAACTGCTGGCAGAACTTGGAAAAACCTTCAATGCTGCTGTTGTTACAGAAACCGAAAAAATCACCGGAGCAAGAGGCAGTGTCGCCGATGAAAACATTCGGATTCATAGTATCCGTTTACCCGGATTAATTGCTCACCAGGAAGTGATCTTCGGTGCCTCCGGTCAAATCTACACCCTGCGTCACGATACCACAGACCGCTCGTGCTATATGCCCGGAGTACTTCTTTCAATTCGCAAAGTCACCCAACTCAAATCCCTGGTTTACGGATTAGAGAAGATACTGTAGATAGTCACCGTCATGAGTTGAGGACGAATGACAAATGACCAATGATCTCTGACAAAAACCAAAACTCATGTTAGTCCCTATCACCCGCCAGAAGTTTGAACAACTGATTCCCCTTCTTGCCACCGGTCCCCAGTACGCCTACTTTTGGGGCAAGTTTCCAAATGTGTTAAAACGCCTGCTGATTTCTGTCTTAGCTGTTGTCGGCGCCTTAATTCTTAAAGCCTTCGGTAGCTGGTTAGATGGCATCGGTTTGTTGATTGGCATCATTGGGGCGCTTTACTGGTTATGGGGACCCGTTTTCTGGGCTACGCTGCGTAACATTGAGATCCGTCGCTATCAATATAGTGGCTTCTGGCGTGGTCGCGTGCTGGATGTGTTTGTCACTGAAGAGTTGATTGGTACAGAGGAAAGCGTCAATAATCGGGGTGAATTGGTCATTGCAGAAAACCGAGAACGACGCTTAAATCTGGAAGTCGGAGACGAAACAGGTTTTACAAGTCAACTCCAAGTGCCTCTGCGCCGCCTTCATAAAGGAATTTCTCGCGGTCAAGTGGCTGAGATGTTGCTATTGTCATATCAACCCGACTTAGAAAGCATTGCTAAAACTACTGATATTTACATACCCAGTTTGAACCTTTGGGTCAGTGACTATCCTTACCTGCAAAGAGATACCTTTGTCCAAGTTAGCCGTCAATTAGGCAAATCTGGCGAGGGGGCATCTCCAACAAAACGGAGGGTTAATCCAAAGCGTCGCAGGCGTTAGAAACAATTGGGCACAGGAAGACCGAAAATTTTAACAAACCCACCCCTAAACTTTAGCTAACGCCACTAGTGTCCTCCCCATAAGCTTGCCAAGCTAAGTCTACTAACCCATTAACAATCGCCGCTGCCACGACGGCACTGCCCTTACGACCTTCAATCCGAATATGAGGAATAAACGAATCTTTTAAGCGCTCTTTGACAACATCCACCTCAATAAAGCCTGAAGGCGTCCCAATTACCAAGGCGGGGCGAATTTCCTCTGCCTCAATTAATTCAATTAAAGCCGTCAGAGCCGTTTGAGCCTGACCGACCACAAAAATCCCTTCTGGATAGCGTCTGGCTAAGGTTTGGATGCCCCAAGCCGCCTGTGTCCTCTCTTTTTGAGGTCGCGTCAACGCTTCCATACTGCAATAGACAGGATTCGCAAAGGTGTTCTGAATGTGGGGGGTGATGCCCACTTGTACCATTGGGACATCAACGACAATTGTGCTTCGAGCCGCCAGCGCTGCCGCCCCTGCCTGAAGCGCCCGCTCCGAAAAACGAATTAGAGATTGATAGTCAAAATCCGCCGTTGCATAAATCACCCGGCGCACAATTTCGTATTCGGCTGGTGAAAAGACGTGAGAACCCATTTCACGGTCAATAATTGCCAGACTTTGAGCATCTGTTGCGTGCCATTCCATGACATCTCTCAATCCAAACGTGACTTGCTGCTTGTTAGTTGTAACAGCTTTGGTGCTAACTACCAAGTTTATCGGCTTGATATATTAACGAAACCGTTAAACGCGAATCTCTTTACACAAGTCAGGGCACGGCGAGATCATTTATGTTTCTGTCAATGGATTGATTGGCAGATGATACCGTGCCTCGACGACAGTGGTTTAGGCAAAAGAAAACCTCTGTAGGGTTTCTCGTGGGATTTGCAGCACAAGACGACCGAAACTAATTGGGTTGCCAAACGTTTACGTTTCAGAAGCTGAGGATTGAGCAATTACGGGAGATAAGTAAGCCACTAGCGCCCCCAACAGAAAGCCAATGACATTGCGGAATAAAGGCAACCACTCTGAGGTTCGCGTGACCACAGGACCAATTCCGAAGGCAAGAAACAGAAGTCCCCACAGGGGTGAGAAAATTAATGCCCATTGCCAAGCAAAAATTTGTCCTTCTTTACGGGGGATAGCGGCAAATCCACAGATGATTCCACCTAATACTGAAGTAATTAGCGTGAGAATCCACTGTTCCCGTGGTAGTCCGGGGACAACATTACAACCGCCGCGAAGTAGGCAGGTTTTAATGGTGTTTAAGGATTCGACTATCGCTTGGTTTTCGCCATTTTCACGGACAAAGTAGAGGTTGCCAAAGCGGGTTTGCAACTCAACCCAGAAGGTTCGGGGTAGGAATGGATAAAGTCCATCGCCAACGTTGAAACCCAGGAGATTACCGCCTCGTGAGTCAGCAATCAGTAAAACACTTTTGTCGTTGAGTCCCCAGAACTGTTTGACGGCACGACCGGGGGTGCGGTCATATTGAGTTAATACTCGGAGTTTCCAACCCGTTTCGGCTTCAAATGTTTCTAAATCTTTAATTAGTGTTTGTTCTTGGAGGGCGGGGAGAAAGTTAGCCAGATCGATTACTGGCGTCTGTGTGGTAGGTAATAAATCTGGATTGTCATAGGCCAGGGCTACAGGCGCGATCGCCCAAACGGAAACGGCAAGGAAAAATGCCGCCAAAAATCCTAAAAGTCGTTTTGGAAAAATATATTGCATCGGCATCGGGAAGGCAAGGAACACGGAAGGGCTATTTTAAGTAGAGGATAAACTCAAACTAAGAAATTCTTTACACTTGTTTACTTTAATCTAATATTAGCGGCGAACGCAAAACTGGAGTAGCAGAATTTAGTAGAGACGTTCCACCACAATCTCTCTACTGCCGACATGACAAAATCCAAGGCGGATTATTGTAGGGGATGCCTCGTGCTTGTCGCAAAAATTCCTTGGGATCAGCGGAAAGCCTAGCCCACTTTCACTCGGTCTGAGCATCCCGTTACAATGCAACGTTCTAGCGACGACCGAAAGCAGCCTTTTCTAATACTCAGTCGTTTCGTCAGATTGCTCTAAATCTTCGTATTGCCTTGCTGAACGTTCCTTAATTTTTCGTGGAGCGGCTTCCGGAAGGCTAGATTCATTCTCATTATCGTTTGCCTCCTGTGAATAACTACCCAAGTTGGAGGGTTCATCCATAGCTCCATGATCACGGGATAGCTGTAACGCCGTTCGTTGTGAAGGCGACAGTCGGTCAATTGAGCGTCGTCCTGCTGAAGGACGATTCCAAGTACTCCAAGCTGCCTTGACACCCGCCACCACACCGCGAGTATTAACCTGTACATTTTTCGCCTGGGTTTTGGCGCCACTGAGACTTTGGTCAACTTGTTGAACAACTTGACTGGCACTTTTGACACCCTCGCTGACGTCATCAGTCAAGTCACTAATTTCCAAACCCGTCAGGCGAATTGCTTCCAGAGTCGGCGGCAGTTCTCGTCTCAGGGTATCCGCTAACTTTTCAATACTACGAGCCGCCCGTGCCAACTCCTGTAGTGCCGGTAGTGCCGCGATTAAAACAGCCGTTAAGCTAACTGCCACCAGCAGGATAGATAGTCCTAGCCAAAATAGAGGGTCAATCACGGACAGGATGCCTACAATTGATGATCGGGAACTGACGGATGTGACTGAGTTGCCACTTCTGCCCTTGATTGTTTGAGTTCTAGACTTTCCCGTTGAGAAGCCTCAACACCAGCCGCGATCGCTTCTCGCAGGCGAGCTAGTGTTCCATCCCAACTACGCAATGCCGACTCAGAAAGGCGATCGGCTTGCAGTTGCACACTCGTTGATAAATCTTCCGCCAACTCAGGTAAGGCATCAGCAGACTTCTTCAACAACTGTCGCGTATCTCGACCTGTGCGCGGGGCAATCAGTAACCCCGTTAAGGTTCCAATCGCACTTCCTAATAACAGTCCACCAATAAACGATCCAGTACTTTTCTTTGACATTTTCTGGTCTCTATCCTTACACCAATTTTATCCGGTAGTCATTACTCATTGGTCATTGGTCATTAGTCACCAACATTAACTCAGACACTTCTAGCGTCGCTACCGCTGACGCTCTTGAGAACCCTTGGGTGAAGACTCTCGATCAATATCCGTTACATAATCTGTTCCCGACGTGGTTTCATCCTTTTTGCCGCCTTCTCTTGCGCCCTGATCGCTTTAACCGAACGAAAGGCGATCTAGTAATCGGCGATCGCCATACCCTTTGTACTAAACTCAAGAGCGTCAAAACTTGCTGAACTTTTCGCAGTTGTAGTTCCAGTTGCTGATAACTGTCTCTCGCTCCGCCAACCCCCGCCTGCCCTTGCAAAATTGCCTCTGGCGCACCATGTAACACATTATAAGTATTGCGTTCAGCCAAGAGGATAGCATCAGCCGCCGCCCCTAGCACCCGCCGCAAGTTCCATACTTGCCAAGCCACATATAGACACAGTAGCGAGATCAGAACATTGAGAACCACAACAACGGTCAGCATTTTTCACTTCTTGTGCAGTGTTTATCCAATACTATCTTTCTTAGCTTGCAACCTTTACTCAACGATCCAAGTCATCCTGATTATTCCAATCGGCTGGCGTCAATAATGTTATATCTACTTCCACCTCTATGAAACGGTTTCTCAAGCGCTTATTTACAGTCTTTGCCGATGGGCTTGTTGCCTTTAGCCGCGCCTTTGGGCGTCAGGCGTGGTTAGTTTTCCTGTTTGTACTCGGCATGACAATTGCCGTGCTAAAGCCCACGGTTGCCTTCTCTCAGACAACAAAATTAAATGATATCCAAGGCAACTGGGCGCAACCTTGCATCCAACAACTCGCAACGCAGCGGATCATCAGTGGTTATCCAGATGGCAGCTTTAAGCCCAATGCACCGGTAACTAGAGCCGAGTTTGCCGCCATGCTGGGGAGTGCGTTCCCGAATACCCAAGCCACACGCACAGGGGGAAAATTTGCTGATGTCCCGACGAAGTTCTGGGCAAGTGATGCCATTCGTAAAGCCTATCAAAACGGATTTCTTGCAGGTTATCCTGGTGGCGTCTTTCAGCCGAATCAAAATATTCCTCGCGTTCAGGCGTTGGTGTCTTTGTCAAGTGGGTTAAAGTACATACCCGTCAAACCGACTCCGGAGACATTGAATAGCGCTTTTAGCGACGCCGCCAGTATTCCCGATTATTCCAAAAGTGCGATCGCTGCCGCCACCGAAAAACAGCTCGTTGTCAACTACCCGAATGTCCGCACACTCAACCCTAATCAATTAGCAACTCGCGCTGATATTGCCGCCGCCCTTTGTCAAGCAACGGGAGTTGTTGGCATGGTACCTTCCCAATACATCGCCAAAGCAGGAAACTCCCCGGCTGCTACCGCCAAAACTGAGCTACGCGGGGTTTGGCTGACCAATATTGATAGCGATGTCCTCTATTCAACCCAGAAGGTTACAGACGCCGTACAGCGCCTTTCTCAGCTCAACTTTAATACCCTCTACCCTACCGTCTGGAATTGGGGTTATACGCTTTACCCCAGCAAAGTATCCGAACAAGTTACCGGACGTGCTGTAAGACTTGTCACACCCTTAGACAAAAATCTTGACCCGGATTTAGGAACCAAAGGGCGAGATATGCTCAAGGAAGTGGTAGATCAGGGACACCAAAAGGGCATGAGAGTGATTCCCTGGTTTGAATTTGGGATGATGGCACCTTCTGACTCGGAACTTGCCAAACGTCACCCCGATTGGCTCACCAAGCGCCGTGATGGCACGAAAGTTGATCCAGATGAGGTGGGGGATAAAGTCAAAGATCTCGTCTGGCTCAATCCCTTCAAGCCAGAAGTGCAGCAGTTCCTCCAAGATTTAGTTGTCGAAACTGTTAGTAACTATGACGTTGATGGCATCCAATTTGATGACCATTTTGCCTTACCTTCGGACTTTGGTTATGATGACTTCACTGTCCAGCTATATAAACAAGAACATCAAGGTAAAGCACCGTCCAATGACCCTCAAGATGCGGAATGGGTGCGTTGGCGGGCGAATAAAATTACTGATTTCCTAACCAAAGTATTTCGGGCGGTTAAAGCGCGTAAAGAGAAAGTTATTATTTCGATTTCTCCCAATCCGCAACGTTTCTCCTACAATTCCTTTCTAGCAGATTGGGCGACTTGGGAACGGCGGGGTTTGATTGAAGAGTTGGTTGTGCAGATTTATCGCAACGACTTCAACACCTTTATTTCGGAATTAGAGCAACCGGAAATGAAAGTGGCACAAAGTCATATTCCCGTAGGGATCGGTATTTTAAGCGGACTCAAAGATCGCAAGGTTAGTTTGTCACAAATCCAGCAACAAGTTGAAGCAGTTCGCAGTCGGGGCTTTGCTGGGGTATCATTCTTTTACTATGAAACTTTGTGGAATAACACAGCAGAAACACCGGATGAGCGTCAGTTGGCGTTTCGGTTAATCTTCCCGATGCCTAAGAAAGCAACTGAACTTTCAGAACTATTGGAACCTGCTAATTAATTGCATCAACCATGACTATTCGCATTGGTAACGGTTACGATATCCATCAGCTATGTACAGGACGAAAGCTAATTCTTGGTGGCATAGAGATTCCTCATGAATTGGGGTTACTCGGTCACAGTGATGCTGATGTTCTGACTCATGC
The DNA here is from genome assembly GCA_902805485.1 of uncultured Coleofasciculus sp. GTDB lineage: Bacteria > Cyanobacteriota > Cyanobacteriia > Cyanobacteriales > Coleofasciculaceae > CADCTM01. Next base: position 7,355 of record CADCTM010000777.1, read on the forward strand.
GATTATGGATGCGATGTTGGGAGCGTTGAGTTTGGGGGATATTGGTCATTATTTCCCGCCTACTGACCCGAAATGGGCTGGGGCTGATAGTTTGGTGTTATTAAGTCAGGTTAATCAACTGATCGTGTCTGCTGGTTGGAAAATTGGCAATATTGACTCTTGTGTTGTGGCAGAACGTCCGAAGCTGAAGCCTCATATTAAGACAATGCGCGATCGCCTTTCTCAGACTCTGGACTTACAACCTGACCAAATTGGCATTAAGGCAACGACTAATGAAAAATTAGGTCCCGTGGGGCGAGAAGAAGGGATTTCTGCTTATGCTGTGGCTTTACTATTTCAAGTTTAGGAATCATCTAATCTCATATCACTTCAATAATCAGCAAGGTGACGTTTTAGAGGTATTGGAACAACGAACAGCTCTTACTCCGGCTACTATTACTGTTTAATCGGAATCTCAACCACAAATTCCGAACCTTGCCCTGGTGTAGAATTGCAGCGCAGTTGCCCCCGATGTTTCTCGACAACAATTTGATAACTAATTGCTAACCCTAAACCCGTCCCGCGACCAATTGGTTTAGTGGTAAAAAAGGGATTAAATAGCTGTTTTTGAGTATTCTGTGTCATTCCCATCCCATTATCAGCAATGCGAATAAAGACATATGTCGGTATTTGGGTAAACGCCTTGAAATCATCATCCATTCCAAACAGCAGGGGAGAGGAATTACCCGTTTCAACGATCCCCGTACTGATGGTGAGCGTTGGTAAAGGATAAGCGGCGAGTTGAAACTGATCCATTTTGCTCATTTTTTCATCTATAGCATCCAAGGCATTTGTAAGTAAATTCATAAACACCTGATTAAGCTGTCCGGCAAAGCATTCCACCTGTGGTAAGTCGCCATACTCTTTAACCAGATTAATTGCCGGATAACCCGCCTTCCCTTTAAGGCGATGTTGGAGAATCATCAAAGTACTCTCGATCCCCGTATGAATATCGACCTGCTTGCTATCCGACTCATCTAAGCGAGAGAATGTCCGAAGCGATCGCACAATCTCCCGAATCCGTTCCGCGCCCACCTTCATCGAGTCCTGAAGTTTAACAAAATCAGTAATCAAAAAGTCCAGATCAATCATATCGATCCGCTCTTTAATCACCGCCGGGGGAGTTGGATATGCCGCTCGATAAAGCTGCACTAAACTTAACAAGTCTTGGGAATACTCCTGGGTATAAAGCAGATTGCCGTAAATAAAGTTAACCGGATTATTAATTTCGTGAGCAACACCAGCAACTAGCTGACCTAAACTCGACATTTTTTCAATCTGAATCAACTGAGCTTGAGTGCGCTGCAACTCGTACAACGTTTGCTCCAACTGAGTCGCTTGCGCTTTCGCTTGCCCAGTTGCCTTGCGACTTTCTGCATAAAGTTCTGCCTGCTTAATCGCAATCAGGAGTTGGTCTTTCACCGCTTGGAGCAATTCCACTTCACCCGTCATCCAAGGGCGCGCCGAACCCGCTTGCAGACAGCTAATCACACCAATCGTACCCGAAGGCGTCTGCATCGGCATTACCAACACGGAGGTATAGCCCACCGAACGAAAAAACTCCTGAAAAATCGGGTCATCGAGGGCGTTTGTATCATCAATTTGGAGAATTTCGAGATTCCCCAGTCGTTGCACTAAAGGTCCAACCACTTCAACCCCATAACACCCCTTAAAGTCGGGCAATTCCGGATTTCGAGCCTCCTGAACCACCTCCCAATAAGCGCTACTATCATCAGGGCGATACCAGGCAAACTGGCAGCGGTCGATTTGCAACATCTGGCGGATTTCCTGTACGGTCGTTTCGAGAATCGTATTCAGTTCCAGGGAGTTGCGGATTTGGGTTGAAAGTCGGTTCAGCAATGATTCCCGTGCGAAAAGTTCTCGTAGCTGTGCTTCCGACTGCCGTAGGGCGCATTCCGCCGCTTTGCGAGTCGAGATGTCCTGAACAACACAAAGGAAGTACTTCGGAGCGCCTTGAGGGGGTTGGACTAGCGTTGCCGTAATTTCTGCCCAAATTGACTGTCCCGATGCGTGGAGGTAGCGCTTTTGCAGGGTATAGGTTTCAATTTCACCCGCAGTAAGCGATCGCACATACTCCAGATCGATGCCTAAATCATCCGGGTGAGTAAGATCGTAAAACGTCTTCTCCAACAGTTCCTCGCGGTCATACCCGACAATTTCGCCAAATTTCTGGTTAACCCGAATAAACCTGCCATCGATTGAAGCATGGGTAATCCCAACCGCTGCTTGTTCAAAGGTTGCCCGGAAACGTTCTTCACTCTTGAGCAGTGCCGCCTCAATTTGTTTACGCTTGGTAATGTCCCTCAAGGAGGTGACAGCGGCATAAGGCGTCGTTTCGTTGGGCAGAAATAGCGGTTGAGAATTAATATTGACCCAAGTCAAAGTGTCGTCAGGTTTGTGTATACCCACGATCGCATCACTTAACGGTTGCCCAGTCCGCATCGTGACATTAAGCGGGTGTTCCTCACTAGAAAACAGTTCGCCATTTTCCTTAATAGCACGCCAACGGCAATCAATTGCAGTTCGTCCGAGCAGTTGGTCGGCAGATAGTCCCAAGATCCTTTCAGCCGAAGCATTACAGGTACAAATGTCCGGATTGACATCTTGTAAAATAACGCCCTCTGCCATTGCCGCAATCATCTCGCGATATCGTTGTTCCGATGCCTGCTGCAACGATTGTGTCTGCTTGCGTTGGGCAATTTCCTCTTGAAGTTGCTCTAGAATCGTTGTCAGTGAGGCAGTTCGCCAAATTTTCTCTAGGGTCTTTTCCCGGATGTAATGATGGTTTTGGGAATTTTCCGGTCTGGACGTTTCTGCTTGAAACTCGGTGAAAATCATCACGCCACCAATCTCACCTGTACTCGTGTGCCAGGGCTGGATTTCCCACTTGATCCGTTGTAGCGCACCATCCGGTCTGATCACATAATCTGAGTCGCCACGCTGTGCTTCCCCAGCTAAACACAAAGCATAAATTTCCTGCCATCGCCTCGGCGCGTAATGATCAAGAGGTGCAATTGCTCGCTCTTGATCAGCAGAAGCAGGGGAAGTATTTTCTCTAAACTCTTTTTCAGGTTGCCGCGTCCTCAACTCCCACTCCTCCTGTTGAGATAGCGGAAATACCTCGCAGTGACAACCACTGAGGTCTGGGTTATGAGGAGCATAATCAGTTAACCACCGCTGCGAAGTGAGCAAGTAACGCCAGTTGCAATCAAGCATGGCTATAGCGGCAGGCGTGTGTTTGATAAACGCGGAAAATAGCTCTAGATTAGCTGAGTTAACGGATTGACCTCTAGGTTGCATTACCTCAAACACTCAATTTGTTCGATTTAAAAGCTTGTACTCAGGCAAACGAGCCTATTTGTATAAATTAAGCCATCAAACGCCAGAATGGATAGTTTATGGGGAACTTTAATGCCTCTCCAGTCGCAGTTTATTGAATTTCTTGACGAACCGCACTCTTGCTAATTAAATAGCATTGCTCACAGCTACCTGTCTTGAAGATGGGGAATTCACGCGGAACTGTTATCAATGTACTCCGCAAAACTGCTCCGACTACAGGTATTAGTTCTGTACCTAGGAATTAACGAATTATTCCAACGTTGATGAGATGATTGTCTCAATTGCGTCTCTTGCCAATGCTCGCTTGGGACGGAAATTCCTGCCTAGCTTTGTCTCCCAACGGTCAGCAGAGGCAAGAAGTAGTCTTGTTACCGTGAGGCACAAGACAAGGCTTAAGATTTGGCGCGATCGCTTTCCACTCCTAACACTCTTTTGCCAGCCTTCTTGGATTATTAACTTTTCTATGAACACTTTTGCTAGTACGCTCGAAACGACTACGAACTGGTCTAGCTTGTTACAACAATTACTCGACCGACAATCATTATCCCTTGACCAAGCCTCCCAACTAATGCAGGGCTGGCTCAATGAGGAAATTCCCCAAGTTTTATCCGGGGCAATTCTTGCCGCTATTCAAGCCAAAGGCGTTTCTGCCCAAGAATTGGCGGGGATGGCTTTTGTCTTACAATCCCAATCTTTACAACAAAGCGCAATCAACCACGAACGAGCTGTGATCGATACCTGTGGCACCGGGGGCGATGGGGCATCAACCTTTAATATTTCCACCGCTGTTGCCTTTGTCGCCGCTGCCGCAGGCGTTCTTGTTGCCAAGCATGGGAATCGTTCAGCTTCGGGGCAGGTGGGTTCAGCGGATGTCCTGGAGGCGCTGGGAGTCAATTTAGCCGCCCCCCGTGAACAGGTACAAGCGGCATTGCCAGAAGTAGGCGTGACGTTTCTGTTTGCTAGGGGTTGGCATCCGGCAATGAAGGCGGTAGCCCCCCTACGGCAAACGCTGAAGGTACGGACGGTGTTTAACCTTTTGGGTCCCTTGGTCAATCCTTTGCGCCCTACAGGGCAGGTGATTGGGGTATTTGACTCCAAGGTTGTGGGAACTGTTGCCCAAGCATTAGCCCAGATGAAAATGCCAAAAGCGATCGTTCTCTATGGACGGGAAAAACTCGATGAAGCGGGACTTGCTGACGCAACTGACTTGGCGCTGTTATCCGAGGGAGAGGTGCGACTTTCTACCTTGCATCCGCAACAGCTAGGCTTAACACCAGCACCAACTGGAGCGCTCCGGGGCGGTAATCTTGAAGAAAATACGCGGATTCTTCAAAATGTCCTGCAAGGTAAGGCGACTCAAGCGCAGCAAGATGCTGTGGCGTTGAATGCTTCTTTGGCGCTGCAAGTGGGGGGTATTGTTCCACTAGAAGACCACAAAGCAGGGATTGAGATTGCTCGTGATGTGATCATGAGTGGTGCGGCTTGGTCGAAGCTAGAGCAGTTAGTGAAATTTTTGGACTCCTAGCGGCGGTGGAATTCAATGACATCTTGTTTAATTAAGACATCGTAGTTACCGAAGAAGTCTTGACCTAAAAGTCCTACTTCTAGAGCATCTGAGGCGATCGCAACTCGGACATTTTTTGCCACTGCGCCAGCAACGGCAATTGATTCAACTGTGGTTGTGGAAAATTTCACGCCTTTGTTGCTGGCTGTATCCGCTGTGACTTCGCCTTCAGGAGTAACGCCCAGGCTTTGCGCCATCTCCTGGGTGATCACTGTCCCACTCGCCCCTGTATCAATAATCATCTCGAAGACTTCTTTGCCATTAAAGGTAACGTCAATCACTGGCGTCCGACCGGCACGGCGTTTGATCGGGATGCTAAATATTTGTTGGTTGGCACGATTAGTCTTGAGCGGGGTTGGGGATACAGGTGGCTTGTCTGTTTGGGGGGTGGCGGGGTTAGGGGATGGGGTAGGAGTTGCGGGTGCTGTGGCAATGATGATCCCTGTGGGAGTATTGGGGCGAGGACGAGTGGCTAGTTGTTGGGCTTCGCTGAGATTGCGCTGATATTCAGCGATTTTTGGCTTTGCCAGGGCATAAAAAGCACTGTTAGTGGGGACTTTCCGCAATAAGGCGATCGCTTCTTGCCAACGACTGAGACTCAATTGCCAATCATCGGCAGATACGGCAGATTCACCCAGGAGTTCGGCACTGTAAGCGACATCAAGTGCCCGTTCGTAAGCGTCTTTAGCGGCGAGGGAGGGGTTTTGAGGCGGGGGCGCTAGCTCCAAATCGGCAGGTAGAGCCGCAAAAGGAGTTGGGGAGGGAGTAACTGGCTGTGATTGATTGGAACTGCCCGCAGAACTGATGGGACTACAAGCCACATTGAGTACGGACATAGTGCCTAATAGCCAAAAGATTGCGGCACGATTGCGAGAAGGCATGGGCGTTAGCTCATCAACTGTCCATTTATCAGTTTAAACGCTCTCGCTGGGACGATGCGGGCAAGGGGTGCTTGTCATCGCCTCCTCACAATTGACTCCTCAAAAACCGATTAAAGCCTTTGTTAGCTGTGAGATAATATCAGGTCAGTTATTAGTTGTCTTTCGTTTGTTTCAACTGACCGCTGACAACTCACAACAAAACAATCTAACCTAACTGCTTATGTCTGTTTCAGCCGCTATACCTGCTCTGCTCGTGCTTGCAGATGGGACTTCTTACAAGGGCTGGTCTTTTGGAGCCACTGGGACTGCGATTGGAGAGGTGGTGTTTAACACTGCCATGACGGGTTATCAGGAAGTGGCAACGGACCCTAGCTACCGAGGTCAAATTGTCACTTTCACTTATCCAGAATTGGGAAATACAGGTGTTAACCCGGAGGATGAAGAATCGGCTCATCCTCATATTCGCGGTGCGATTGCTCGTAATATCTCTGGGCGTCCCAGTAATTGGCGTTCTACTCAGTCTTTGCCTGATTATTTTAAGGAACACAATATCCCAGGAATTTATGGCATTGATACGAGGGCATTAACCCGCAAACTTCGCTCTTCTGGGGCGATGAATGGTGGTATTTCTACAGAAATTCTTGACGCTGCTGAGTTAATTAAGCAAGTGCAAGCAGCGCCCACTATGGCAGGACTGAATCTGGTGCAGGAAGTGACAACCAAAGAGGTCTATGAGTGGTCTGCTCCCACCGACTCGAACTGGGAATTCGGTCCAGTCCCCGATCATCAGGAGGAACCCCTGACGGTTGTTGCTCTCGATTTTGGCATGAAACGTAACATATTAAAGCGTTTAGCCAGCTACGGATGTCGTGTTGTTGTCGTGCCTGCCGATACATCGCCGGAGGAGATTCTTAAGCATAATCCTGATGGGATTTTTCTCTCTAATGGTCCTGGTGATCCAGCGGTGGTTACTGAAGGCATCGCCACCACCAAAGCTTTGTTAGAGCAGGAGAAGCCGATTTTCGGGATTTGTATGGGGCATCAAATTTTGGGTCTTTCTATGGGTGCCGAAACCTTTAAGCTGAAATTTGGACACCGTGGCTTAAATCATCCAGCGGGGTTACAGCAGCAAGTTGAGATTACGAGTCAAAATCACGGTTTTGCAATTCATCCTGATTCTCTAGCACAAAATGTAGAAATTACCCACCTCAACCTCAATGACCAGACGGTGGCAGGGTTGCGTCACAAAACTTTGCCCTTTTTCTCGGTGCAGTACCACCCAGAGGCGAGTCCTGGCCCCCACGATGCTGACTATTTATTTGAACAGTTTGTTGAGTCAATGCGATCGCATAAAGCCAACTCCTAATGTCTATGAATTAAAGTCTGAGGCATCGGCAAAAGAGACGGCTCTAAAGGGGGACAGATTAGCCAATACTTTCTTGTCTTCCTGAGCCGCACCCAGCACTTAGTCGGAAAACCTTGCCAAAAACTTCTTGGTACTTTAAATTAGACGGGGACTTCTCGCTATACTATTCGATACGATGTGGGAGTAGGTCTGAAATCGCCAACGGCTTTCTTCAGAAATTCTCGTACCATCAGTTTGAATTGATTTCGAGCGTCTGCAAATACGGTGGGGTACACCGAAATCTAAGCTTGAGGATTGACCAACAAGCAGCAGCAATGCTTTCTTGAGCCACCAACAGCAAAGACTTATCATCTTTTCTTTGGAGGCAAGATCAGCCCAAGAATCTCCTGTAAGAGTCTTGAACTCAAATGGTGGGAATGCCAAAATTCTGATTTTAGTACGCGACAGCTAGGAGGGTGTTATTCCTGAGCCACTAACCCTGACAGTCAGCTTAAGGGGCACTCGCGAAGTCAAGGAAACTTGCCAGCTTTTCCGCCTCACTGGATTGTTGGACGCATTTTCGGAAGCCACCTTCCGGAAGGTGGTCAGCAATTTTATTGACGAGGGTCCAACCAATATTATTTTGGATCTTTCCAAGATCGATTTTGTCGATAGTTCCGGCTTAGGCGCTTTGGTGCAGTTAGTGAAAAAGGCTCAAACGGCTGGGGGAAGTTTGCAAATTGTAACGAATCCCCGTGTGACTCAAACAGTCAAGCTGGTACGCCTAGAAAAATTTCTCTCGCTGCAACCTTCGGTTGATGAAGCCTTGGAGTACGTCAAAAAAAGGTAGCTGACACGATAAAACAAAGATGGTGGGGCGGGTCATTGAAATCCGCCCTTACTCTCTAGAGGAACTGAAAATTGTGTATTCTGGTGTTTTTTAACACAAAAAACTACTATATGCACTAAAATTTATAAGTCAAGGTCGGGCAGAGTTTGTGAGATCAGAGGATGATTGGGGTTCAAATAACGGGACAACCGACTTGGCGTCGTTAGCCCAAGTCCGACTCACACAACTAAGTGCTGCCGAGGCTCTATCCAAAATAAACCAAGTTTCCCCCGCGTCTTTGGCATATTTGGGGGATGCTGTTTATGAACTGTATATCAGAACCTGCTATTTACTGCCGCCGGGCCGCCTGTCTGATTATCATAATCAGGTAGTAGCTCAAGTTCGAGCAGAAAGTCAAGCGAACCATCTGCGATCGCTTAAACCGCACCTCACAGATCCCGAAATAGAAATCTTGCGGCGCGGACGCAATGCCACGACAGGACGCTCCCGCAAGCTCGATCCAGAAATTTACAGCCAAGCGACAAGTTTAGAAACGTTGATCGGATACCTATACCTTACCGATCCTCAACGCTTAACTGAGGTATTGGCGCATTTAGAACTCGATCCTCATTAATAAAATCAGCCCCTGCTAAAAATATATGCCCAATCCAAACCGCCGTCACGCTGTTGGCAAGCCAAAGCCCGGAAAGCCCTCACGCGCCCCGCAACAAAAGCGAAAATTTTCTAAGGCACGAGATGAAGAAAGTGATAGTCGCGAAACGAACCGCCTTCGTCCGCGCGATTCATCATCCTATCCTCGGAAGCCACAAGTCGGAAAGCCGACTCGCTCCTCCCAACCCGAACCGAAACAACCGAAACGGCGTTACCAAGACGACACAAGTGACCGACGAGAGGAACGCTATCCCACCTCCCAACCCGAACCGAAACGGCGTTACCAAGACGACACAAATGACCGACGAGAGGAACGCTATCCCAGTAAGCCGAAAATCGGTAAGCCTGTTCGTTCTCAAGGGGCGAAAGACGCTACAGTTTCGGGCTTTCCTGACGTGTCGGTAAAGCCAGTCCGGAAGCCGTCGTCGTCTTACCAGGAAAGACGTTTTGAACCAACTGATACCGAGCCAACGGAGGCGACTTCCACCCTAGATGAGGACATCGACTTAATCTATGGGCGTCATCCCGTCCTGGCGGCATTGGAGAACGAGCGCCAACTAAACCGAGTTTGGATCTTGCCCCAATTGCGTTACGATCCCCGCTTTCACTCCTTGCTGCTCAAAGCCAAGGCAAACGGGACAGTAATTGACGAAGTGGAGCCACGACGCCTCAGCCAAATCACTGACGGCGCGAACCATCAAGGAATTGCCGCTCAAAGCGCTCCTCACTCCTACGTGGATTTAGGGGAATTGATTGACAAGGCAAAATCGACATCCGAGCAACCTGTTTTGGTCGTCTGTGATGGCATCACCGATCCCCATAACTTAGGGGCAATTATCCGCACTGCAGAAGCTTTGGGCGCTCAAGGCTTAGTCATTCCCCAACGTCGAGCTGCCGGCGTCACCTCCACGGTGAAGAAAGTGGCAGCCGGTGCTTTAGAAACCTTGCCCATCGCCCGTGTTGTTAATCTCAGTCGCGCCTTAGAAGATTTAAAAACGGCAGGTTTCTGGATTTACGGCACAACGGCAGGCACCGGTAAAGTACTACACACTGTTGAATTTAAAGGACCCGTAGTATTGGTTATAGGTTCAGAAGGCAGTGGCTTGAGTATGCTAACCGAACGCTGCTGTGATGTTCTGGTTTCGATTCCTCTACAAGGTAAGACTCCAAGCCTTAACGCTTCAGTCGCTGCTGCCATGATTTTGTATGAAACTTATCGCCAGCGATGGTCAACATTGCGGTATTTGGGCACTCTATCAAAAGGTACTTTAAAAAAAGGAGACGATATAGTATAAACAAATGTAAAGATTTTAAAATTACAAGGACTCTTAGTATCCCAATACCAGGCAAAGAGAATGAATGAAGTTTTGACAAAGATTTTCCACTTCTTAGGATTGGCTTTTTGGGTTGAAGTTGTCACGGACAACCCCCGCTGCACCTATTATTTTGGACCGTTCGTCAGCGAGCCAGAAGCCGATTTGGCTAAGAATGGATATATCGAAGATTTAGAAAACGAAGGCGCCCAAGGAATTGCTGTTAGTATTAAGCGCTGCAAACCAACGAACCTAACGATTTTTGATGAGTCGGCAGATCAGACTGACCGCCGGGGAATGCCCACTTTCAGCGGACAAGCGTCTTAAGATAACGAGGGGAGAGAAGTAATGGGTGATGAGTGTTGGGGTATTTGTTACTCAGCACTCAACCTTATTGAAGACTTGAGGGTTAAGTTCAAGCCAACGGTCAATATCAGCAAGTACCTGAGCGGGAATTTCCCAGGGGAAAAGGTGAGCCGTGTTAGGGTAGCTGTGAAATTGGCAATTGGGGAGATGTTGAGCCGTTTCTCGGCTAGATTCTGCTGTGATATGCCGATCTGCTTCACCTGCCAACACTAAGCTAGGGCATTGAATTTGCGGTAAGTCAGGAAGTCGATTATAGCCAGATCTCAAGGCTGTGTTGAGTGCTGTTGTGGCAGCGGCAGAGGTTTTGAGGTAAGCGGATAAGGCGTCGGCGGCGAGGTAATTGTAAGCAGAAGGCGTATGTTGTTGAATCAGGTAGCGATAAAGCGATCGCTTGCCAAACGTCTCAATATTCCACTGCCAACCTGGTTGTAGCCGATTCAAAATCGAAGCGATCCCTGTATATAAATTATCCTCCCAACTAATCGGGGGATGGTTTCCTCTCGGTCGGGCTGCCGTCGCAATTAAAATCAAACCACTGACACGATGAGGCAACCTCAGTGCTAATTCCATTGCTAAAATTCCTCCCAATGACCAACCGAGGACAAGGCAGCGCTCCACCCCAAAGCGGTCTATAAGGCTCTCTAAGTCGCCCAAATGGTCAGTCATGTTAAAGTTGACCTGAGTTTTGCTACTGCCGTATCCACGCAAATCAGGAGCAAGAGTTTGGAAGCGCCGAGAGAGGTGTTTGGTAAACACAGACATACTACTTCCTGAACCGGGATGACCGTGTAGGCAGAGTAGAGGAAAGCCTTCTCCCTGGACGTGGACATTGAGATTGAGAGGTTGTGAAGCAGACACAGATAATAACGTCGAAGTTAAAACAAACTATTACCAGCTTAGAGCTGATCTCAAGAGAAAAGGAAAGAGGCGATCCCGATAAAGCGATCGCCTCTTTCCTTTCCTATAAAGACAGGATTGATTACTTCTTCTCTACATATCCGCCTGCGTAGTCAATCACACACATCGACCGATACTTAGCATGAGTGCCAAAAGCCACCCCAGCTACGCGAAAATTGGGCTTAAAGATATTCGTTCGATGCCCACGATTGGGAACACCATCATCAATAATTAACTGCATCACAATGGATTGAGCGGTGTCCGAACCATAACTAATATTTTCTCCCGCCGTAGTTTGCCAAGTGCCGTAGCGGTTGATCCGAGTAAAAGGAGTACTGCCATCGCTACCCGTGTGACCGGTCGTGCCTTTTGGCCCTTGGTCTTTCACCAAGTCTTTAGCACCAAGAGACATCCCTTTGGATGCAGTTAAAGCAGGCAAAGGACGGGATGATTTTAAAAAGGCGATCGCTTCATCGACGGCTTTTACCCCTTCCTGAGTTTGTAAAAAGGTATTACCAATTTTTACCTTGTTGCCTTGAAAGTTCTTTTTCCAGTTTTCTAGGATAGGGATATAACTAGAAGGATTTGTCCGCGCTCGGTTCATCTCATCAATAACTCCTTTTTCAATTGGTGAGAGAAAATTCGCTTGAGCTAACACGGTTGTTCCTTTTGGAGAAACGGCAATTGAAGTGTTTTTAGAAGAAGTTACAGCAACTTGGCTGGCTTGAGAAAGAGTGGGAATTAAGGTGATAACTGCAACAGGAGCAAGGAGTAAGCAAGATTGAAAACGGCGCATTAATTACCTCGTAAGAAAAAACTTATTAACGATGCCCCGAAACAAAAGATAATGAACTTAGACGAATTTTAGGAACAAAGGTTTCCGGTTGCGGTTTTGGGGAATTGGGGGAAAAGGCGATCGCTATATTTATTCAGAGGAGTAACAAAGAAACCTGAGTTTTTTGTTTTAAACCGCTTTCTTCACGCAGATGAAGATAGATAAGAGGGGAATAGGTTTGTGGGTCTATTTGGGGTTGATGTGGCAAGACTTCTGAAGGAGGGTGCGATACACTACCTGTAGATTTCGGGCGTTAGATTTCGGAGATGATCAGGCGTGCTAAACTTCGGTTGGTTTTTCTCGGTGCTGTCACCGGACTCAAGATGCCGGAAATCGCTTACAAAATTAAAGAAGCTGAAATCCTCTTGACTTGAGTCCAGGGATGAAAGCTAATTAGCTGAATGACTTAATAAGGAAGCACGGCATGGCATCGATCCGCGAGTTGCATAAACAACTGATCCACAAAGAACGCTCCAGCGTCGAAATCACTCAAGAAGCTCTCTTACGCATTCAGGCATTAGAGCCGAAGTTGCACAGCTTTTTGTGTGTGACGGCAGAACACGCCCTGGAGCAAGCGCGTCAAGTGGATGCCAAAATCGCCGCCGGGGAAGAAATTGGACTCTTGGCGGGGATTCCGATTGGTATTAAGGACAATATGTGTACCAAGGGGATTCCGACTACCTGCGCCTCGAAAATTTTGGAAAATTTTGTGCCGCCTTACGAGTCAACGGTGACTCAAAAGCTTAAAGATGCGGGCGCGGTGATGGTGGGGAAAACGAATTTGGATGAGTTTGCGATGGGCGGTTCGACGGAGAACTCAGCTTATCACGCTACGGCGAATCCTTGGGACTTATCGCGGGTGCCTGGAGGCTCTTCTGGGGGTTCGGCGGCAGCGGTGGCGGCGGGGGAGTGTACGGTGGCAATTGGTTCGGATACGGGCGGTTCAATTCGTCAACCGGCATCATTTTGTGGGGTTGTAGGATTGAAGCCGACTTATGGGTTGGTTTCTCGTTATGGTTTGGTGGCTTTTGCGTCTTCTTTGGATCAAATTGGGCCGTTTGGGCGGACGGTGGAAGATACGGCGATTTTGTTAAATGCGATCGCGGGTTATGACGCCAATGATGCTACTAGTCTTAAGGTTGAAATTCCTGATTATGTGAAGACACTCCGACCTGATCTACAACCTAGGGGACGGATTAAGATTGGTGTAATTAAGGAAACCTTTGGTGAGGGTGCGGATGCTGCGGTTGAACAGGCAGTGATGAAGGCGATCGATCAATTACAGACGTTGGGTGCGGAAATTCATGTGATTTCTTGTCCCCGATTCCGCTACGGGTTGCCGACTTACTACATCATTGCTCCGAGTGAGGCGTCGGCTAATTTGGCGCGTTATGACGGTGTCAAGTATGGCGTTCGCGTTGCTGATGCTGATAACCTGTTGTCGATGTACAAGAAGACTCGCGCCGCTGGGTTTGGGAAAGAAGTTAAGCGCCGCATTATGCTAGGTACTTATGCTTTGTCAGCAGGATACTATGACGCTTATTACCTTAAGGCGCAAAAAGTCCGGACTTTGATTAAACAAGATTTTGATGCGGCTTTTGAGAAAGTTGATATGTTAGTATGTCCGACTGCACCGACAACGGCGTTTAAAGCTGGGGAAAAGACGGAAGATCCTTTAAGTATGTATTTGGGGGATTTGATGACGATTCCGGTGAACTTGGCGGGGTTGCCTGGAATAAGCGTACCCTGTGGTTTTGATGAACAGGGATTACCGATTGGGATGCAGTTGATTAGCAAAGTTTTGCGTGAAGATCAGTTGCTTCAGGTGGCTTATGCTTATGAGCAATCGACGGATTGGCATTTACGTAAGCCTCAGATGAAGTCTGTTTAGGTGGGCGTGGGGTAGCAGGGGTGTGCTACCCTACACTGTTAATAAATCAAGCCAAATTAAATTATCTTCACCTTCCTCTCCTTCTCTGTAAGTGGAGGGAAAATAGATTTATGGAAGCTGGGATTATGCCGCGCCACCTGGTTCCAGCTTACCTGCCGCTATATGTAGGGTGAAGTTCTGCAAAAAACCCCAAATATAGTACCGAGAATCCGTTACTCTAGTTTCATCTGCTGCATTGTCTTCGGTTGTGAACCCTATGTCTTTCGTTGGTCTGCATATTCATAGTGATTACAGCTTGTTGGATGGCGCGTCTCAGCTACCACCGTTGGTAGATCGAGCGATTGAGTTGGGAATGCCTGCGATCGCTTTAACGGATCATGGTGTGATGTATGGCGCGATTGAATTAATTAAAGTTTGCCGAAGTAAAAATATTAAGCCAATTATCGGCAACGAAATGTATGTGATTAATGGTGATATTGAGAAGAAAGGGCGTTATCGGAAATATCACCAAGTCGTGTTGGCGAAGAATAATCAAGGCTATAAGAATTTAGTTAAGCTAACTACGATTTCTCATCTTAAAGGTTTTCAAGGCAAAGGAATTTTTGCTCGTCCTTGTATTAATAAAGAGCTACTTAAGCAATATCGTGATGGTTTAATTGTTACGAGTGCTTGTTTGGGGGGTGAGGTTCCTCAAGCAATTCTTAAAGGCGATCCAGCGCTGGCGCGTGAGGTTGCTCAATGGTATAAAGATGTTTTTAATGATGATTATTATTTAGAAATTCAAGACCACGGTTCGATCGAAGATCGGGTTGTTAATGTTGAA
>CADCTM010000777.1:22179-24766 GCA_902805485.1 uncultured Coleofasciculus sp.
AATAGTTAAGATTGCTCGTGAGCTAGGAATTAAGATTATTGCCACGAATGATTCTCACTATATCTCCTGTTATGATGTCGAAGCTCATGATGCTTTGCTATGTATTCAAACGGGAAAGCTGGTAATTGAAGATAAGCGGATGCGCTATAGCGGGACTGAGTATTTGAAGTCCGCAGAAGAAATGGCGTTGTTATTTAGAGATCATCTGCCGGATGAGGTGATTAAAGAAGCGATCGCAAACACCTTAGAAGTTTCCGACAAAGTTAAGCCTTACGGTATTATCGGGGAACAACGCCTGCCTAATTATCCTGTTTCAAAGGGTCACACCCCTGATACTTACCTGGAAGAAGTTACTTGGCAGGGATTATTAGAGCGCTCAAAATGTCGTAGTCGTAGTGATATTGACCCCATCTATAAAGAGCGACTGGAATATGAGCTGAAAATGATGCAGCAGATGGGTTTTTCCACCTACTTTTTAGTTGTATGGGACTACATTAAGTATGCCAGAGATCAAGGCATTCCCGTTGGTCCCGGTCGGGGTTCGGCAGCGGGTTCTCTTGTTGCTTATGCCCTAAAAATTACGAATATTGACCCCGTTCATCATGGACTGCTTTTTGAGCGCTTTTTGAATCCTGATCGGAAATCTATGCCAGATATTGACACAGATTTCTGCATTGAAAGACGGGATGAAGTGATTAAATATGTTACCCAAAAGTATGGTGAAGACCGGGTTGCACAGATTATTACATTTAACCGCCTCACCTCTAAAGCTGTATTAAAAGATGTCGGCAGAGTATTAGATATTCCCTACAAGCAAGCTGACGTAATGGCAAAGTTGATTCCTGTAGTGCGGGGGAAACCAACTAAACTTTCAGTAATGATTTCCGAACAAACACCCGCGCCAGAGTTTAAAGAAGCTTACGAAAAAGACCCAACAGTGCAACGTTGGGTAGATATGGCGATACGAATTGAGGGGACGAATAAAACTTATGGTGTTCATGCTGCTGGCGTTGTTATTTCTGCCGATCCGCTAGATGAAATTGTTCCCTTACAAGTAAATACTGAGGGCGCTGTGATTACCCAATATTTCATGGAAGACCTGGAATCTTTGGGGCTTTTGAAAATGGATTTTTTGGGCTTAAGAAATCTGACAACTATCCAAAGAACAGCGGAGTTAGTTAAGAAAAATCAAAATATTAGCCTTGATTTAGATCAGCTACCTTTGGATGAAATCAGAGCTTTAAAGATTTTAGCAAAAGGTGAAATCAACAAAAAGCCGCCAGATATTAGAGCAACTTACAAAGTTTTAGAGCAAGGTGATTTAGAAGGCGTATTTCAATTGGAATCGTCTGGAATGCGTCAGATTGTACGTGACCTAAAACCTGACAGTATTGAAGATATTTCTTCGATTTTGGCACTGTATCGACCTGGACCTTTGGATGCTGGTCTGATTCCTAAGTTTATTAATCGTAAACATGGTAAAGAAAAAGTTGAGTATCAACACCCGCTTTTAGAACCGATTTTGAACGAAACTTATGGCACCCTGGTTTATCAAGAGCAAATTATGAAAATGGCTCAAGATTTAGCAGGATATTCTCTCGGTCAAGCAGATTTGCTACGGAGAGCAATGGGTAAGAAAAAGGTTTCTGAGATGCAAAAGCATCGGGAAACCTTTATTGATGGTTCAGCTAAAAATGGAGTGCCAAAACGAGTAGCCGAACACTTATTTGAGCAAATGATTCAATTTGCTGAATATTGTTTGAGCTATGACACGGAAATTCTAACGGTTGAATACGGCGCTATGCCTATTGGTAAAATCGTTGAGGAAGAAATTCAATGTACGGTATATAGTGTTGATGGCAATGGCTATATTTATACACAAACTATTGCTCAATGGCATAATCGGGGACAGCAAGAAGTATTTGAATATACTCTAGAAGATGGCTCAACCATTCGAGCCACGAAAGACCATAAATTTATGACAACTGATGGTCAGATGCTGCCTATCGATGAGATATTTGAGCGAGGCTTAGAGCTAAAATCTGTAGAGGCATTACAACCGTTGTTACTCAAGAGAGGCAGCGAGATGTTGCTAAGTGCAAAAGATTGATTATTAACTGCGGTTTAGTAGAACAACGGGTTCCTGCTGAATCTCGCTCGTCAGGTCTGCCATCAACTGGCGGGGGTGGCGTTGCTAAACCTATTAATTGGTTAGGGATAAGTGAGGAGCGTTGTACGAGAACATGACTGAACCTGAATGTCAGTAAGGATTGGGAGGTTTGAGCGTAGGTTACAGGATGGTTTAACTCTGTAGCTAAAGCGATCGCTATCAAAGTAGGAAAATACTTAGTATTCATCGGGGATGCCTTTCTTGTAGGTTAAGGGCTATCGGTTAAGTCAGAACCGAGAATACTTGGTCTATAAACTTTTGAGGATCTGTTATTGGTTTTGGGATATAGTCATCGGCACCACTTTGCTGGAGGAGGTTTTCGCGATCGCTTAATGTAGTAATGAGGATGACTGGCACTTTTGCCGTTTTCGGGTCAGCTTTAAGCATCTGAGTGATTTTGATGCCGTTACAAATGCT
>CADCTM010000778.1 GCA_902805485.1 uncultured Coleofasciculus sp.
GCACAGAGAATTGATTTGGGTTGATGCGCTTGAATGTAAGGGTCATTGGTAAATTTGCCCTCTCTGCTTGCATCGTTTAAAACGACACTTTCCTGGGTTCGAGCAACATAATTGGCGATCGCTGTAGAAACATCTCCGCTATCAATGGGTATTGACTGCAATACTGCAACCTCCTCTTGCTCCACTGTGCCTGAGGCTTCAATCAAAAGTTTGCCCTGCGTTTCTAAAATCAGAAACCCCTTTTGCGCCCCGGCATTCTCGATGAGGATTTTCATCAACGATGCCAATAACTTATCCAGGACAATTTCGCTAGAAATTGCTTGAGACGCTTTCATCACGGTTGCTAAATCCAACGATGAGCCTGAGCGATTGCCAGTAGTGGTTGTCGGATTGGTCGTACCCGTATCTATCGTGCGAGTAACCATTGGGGATTGAGTCAATAACTGCGGATATCTAGCTTCCAAATCTGCAACCTTAGCTTTGGCACCCCAGCGCCCATAGCAATAGTGCGCCTCTTTCATGTAGGTTTGGGCAAACTTTTCCCTACCCCGAAATAAATAAAATTTTGCAGCTAATTCAAAGGCTAATGCTTCTTCTTGAAGATAGTCATTATCTCTAGCACCAAAAATTGCTTGTTCGTAGAATTCTTCTGCTTCAAACAACTGACCCAAAACTCGTGCAGTCTCTGCTTGTACCAGATGATATTTATGCAAATAATTCATGGGCGCATAATGTGCCCATTGTTTCATTTTCTCCTGGCTAAGGGCAACTTTTTTGAGGATTTCCGACTGCGCTTGAGCGCTGCTTTCAGGATATCTTGCAAGTCTTGCCAAAGAGTCATAGAGGTAGTACAAAGGAACAAGGGGTGTCGGTGTGACACGAATCAAATAACTTTCCGCTAAGGTTGAGTTTTCAACTGCCTGAGCATACTCAGAAAATAGATAGCATAGGAAAAGTTTGTGAAAATAGATATTAAAGGCTGCGGTTCCATCATTGGTCGCTTCGTTTTGTGGCAATCCCTTCTCCTCATTGTAGGATTCGCCAATTAGACGGGTTGGATTGACTGAGCATCCCATCAAATTTAAGACAGACTGCTGATAGATTTGAGTCCAGGTAAGTGCTGCTTCCTGCTTGATTTGACGGATTGCTTCACTGTATGTCCTCATCTCGCGTTCAGCTTCCACGAGTTCCTTTCCAACGAAAAAGGATTGGAAGCAGTAGGCGTGAGCGCAATAAGCAGCAAACTCTAAATCTCCAGTTTCCAGTCCACTTTGATAGCCTTCTAGAAATGGCTCCAGTGCTTTTCTAAGATGCTCTTTC
>CADCTM010000779.1 GCA_902805485.1 uncultured Coleofasciculus sp.
TTATTTTGAGTGCAGTGGGAGGTGCAGAATGAGCCTTACCCCTAGCAGCGAAAGTAATCCTTATCAGGTCTGTGGCTATTTTATTGACGATTGCCTTCAAGGTCAAAATCAACATTATTGGGAATGCTCGACGTTTTTCTCTCTTGAAGAAGAAGGGGGGATGGACACTTTTGAGGAGGGTGAAACCATTAATGGTTTTACCTTTTTGGGCAATACTGAAGATAGATTCACTTTTTTGAGCCGTGTAGAAAATAGTGTACGGGGGCGTTTTTGCCTCGGTCTTTTTGACAAGGGCATAACTCCACACCACCATACTAAAGACAACCCTTGCCCCATTTGCTTAAGCGAGGGAAGAAAAGTACATCAGCAGATGGGAGGTGAGTCATGAGCCTTACCTCTAGTACCAAAAACAACCCATGCCTAATCTGTGAAGATACCAGCGGCAAATGCAGGCAGGGCAGGGAAGATTTGAGCTACTGGCAATGTATGATTTATGCTGATGCCAAGAAAGGCGAGATTATTGGCAACTTCAAGTGTATTGGTCAGATTAAAAATGGTTTGTGGGCAGCATTCAAACCCGACAATTCCCAGGAATGGACCGAACAGAAGCGGCTTGAGTGGCAACGCGAGAACCAACGGCGGCAACAACAAAAAGCCAAGGAAGATGAGGCACGGCGCAGGCGATCGCTGTCGGCAATCGAGAGAGATAAAAGCTATCACCAGTTACTAAGTGAGCTGACCCTACATCCAGACGACCGAGCAGACCTGGCTAGACGTGGGTTTACGGCGGCTCAGATTGAGCTTTCGGGCTTCCGGTCAATTGGGCGTTATCAGAAGCTTCAATCTCAATACAGCGAACTTCTACCAGGCGTAAGCGGACGTGACAGGTTAATCATTCGAGATGAAGGTTATTTGTGTCCAATTAGAGACAGAGAAGGGCTAATAGTCGCCTGCCAAGTCCGATTAAGAACCTTACCAACAACGGAAAGTAGCCGTTACCGCTGGTTAAATGGCGATGGACAGACGCTTCATGTTTTCCCCGAAGGATGCAAGGCAGGCGGCGAATTGCCCCTGGCAATCTTCCGACTAGAGGGAAAGCCAAAAGGGATATCACTAGTAGAAGGTACGGGAGCAAAACCCTTTTTAGTAAGTCAGCGGCTAAATCAGTTTGTTATCGGGTCATCAGGTGGTCAATTTTGCAGTAGCCCAGTGCTATTGAGGCAGTCCCTTGAGAAGGCAGAATTGGAAGTAGAAACTAAGTAAGTTTCTTGCTTTCCCGACGCTGGAGATATTGTTAATCATTCTGTGATGAACCGCTT
>CADCTM010000780.1 GCA_902805485.1 uncultured Coleofasciculus sp.
GTTGTCTATTTTGTTTTTACAGCACCTCTTAATCCTCTAAGTCTTGTTATGTCTGATTAAGCAAAAACTACAAGATAGAGACTATTTATAAATTTCCCTTAACTTTTACCTAATTGCCTCAACAATGCCAAAGTTTGTTGCGGCGAAACTAAACCATTAGCACACAAAATCCCAAACGCTGCAACAGCGGGAACCCAATTCCTGGCATCGTGCTATCCCCAACCCGATACAAACCAGAAACCTGAAGCGAGTGGAAAACTGCTGTAAATCCTTGAGAGGATGCCGGAACAGCAGAGTTTTCCAAGCATCTCGCTTCAATGTAACAATCGAAGTTGCATCTAATGAGAAGATAGTTTAATAACTTTAATATTTAATTGGACTGATTCATGGCTGAAATTCAGTTTTCTAGAGGGACTGCTGAAGATGTGATCCCTGATGTGCGGCTAACCCGCTCTCGTGATGGCTCTCAAGGCACTGCCACGTTTTATTTTGACAAACCCAAAGCCCTCGATGGCACGAATACAGAAGACATCACTGGGATGTACATGATTGATGAAGAAGGTGAGATTATCACACGAGAGGTTAAGGGCAAATTTGTCAATGGTCAACCCTCGGCATTAGAAGTGGTTCACCTGATGAGATCATCAGAAGAATGGGAGCGTTTCATGCGCTTTATGGAACGCTATGCCGAAGAGCATGAGCTGGGATTCAACAAGTCGTGAGGTTTGAGCATTAGTCTTTAGTCATTAGTTTAAGAAACCAACAAATGACACAGCCTCATCCTGATGCAGTGGCGATCGCCGTCAATTGTGCGGTGATTACCGTTAGTGATACGCGATCGCCTGAAACTGACACTAGTGGTCAGTTGATTCAGCAATTACTCGTTGATGCCCATCATACTGTGGGAATTTACACAATTCTCAAGGATGAACCGACACAGATTAAACCCTATCTGGAAGGCTTGGGGAAGCATTCAGAAGTTAAGGCGGTAATTTTGAATGGGGGGACTGGCATTGCGCCTAGAGACACCACCTACGATGCGATCCAAGGCTTATTGGAGAAGACTTTGCCAGGGTTTGGAGAGGTCTTTCGTTTCTTAAGTTACCAAGAAATTGGCTCGCGAGCGATCGCTTCACGAGCCGTTGCTGGGGTTTATCAAGGAAAGTTAGTCTTCTCGCTTCCTGGCTCCACGGGTGCTGTGAAACTAGCGCTTCAACAGCTAATTTTGCCAGAGTTGGTTCACTTGGTTGGGCAACTCAATCCCCCTGACAATTAGCGAATACTCAGGGGTTTTGCTGGTTGAGGCATTGTCGGTCGTGCCATTACACCTGATGATAAAGCTGCGATCGCTTGTTGGTATTGTGGATCATTATCCGTTGCCAGTAAATTCGGTTCAGTCGCCAAACGCTTTTCTTGATCGCTCGTCAACTCTACCTTGACATTCGGTTCAATTCCCTTCTGGTTGAAATTTAAGCCACTTGGTGGGAAATAATGAGAAATCGTTACGGCTAAACCCGAACCATCGGACAAGGGATGAACCGACTGGACAACCGCTTTACCAAAAGTTTTTGAGCCAACAATCGTTGCTCGTTTATTATCCTTCAAAGCGCCTGCCAGAATCTCGCTTGCACTTGCAGAATTACCATCTACCAGCACCGCCATAGGCAGCTTTGTCAAAGCGCTGCGATTAGCGGCAAATTCTTGGGCGCCACCTTTTCGGTCTACGGTCTTGACAATTGCGCCATCATCTATCCACATCCGGGCAATTTCTACACTTGATTGCAGTAAACCTCCAGGATTTCCCCGTAGATCTAACACATAGCTATTCACCTTTTGAGCATCAAGCTTCTTGATTGCCTTTTGCATTTGCTCGGCGGCATGGGAGCTAAATTCATTCAAGCTAATATAACCGACACGCAACTGCCCTTCTTGCTTCACGCTAGAGCGAACCGCCGCCAGCTCAATTTGGGCGCGAGTCAGGGATACATCAAAAGTCCCCTTGCCTTCGCGGGAAAGTTTTAGGGTAACTGGTGTTCCCGCTTCCCCCCGAATGAGTGCTGAGGCATCTTCTATTGCCATGCCTTTAGTAGGTTTGCCATCAATTGCGACAATGCCGTCCCCAGCTTTTAAGTCTGCCTTCGCGGCTGGAGAATTTTCAATCGGTTCAACGACGATCAGGTCTTTGTTTTTGTCGCTGAGTCCCATCCGAATGCCCACACCAGAGAGTTCTCCGGAAGTTTGGCTAGTTAGGGCTTTAAATTGTTCCGGGTCTAGAAAGCGCGTGTAGCGGTCTCCTAGAGGCTTCAGGGCTTCCCGAATTGCTGTGTAGGCTTGCTCGCGTGTGGTGTAGTTTTTACTGAGCAATTTTTGCCGGGTAGCTTGCCAGTCTACGTTGTTAAAGGTGCTATCGACGTATTCTTGGTTAACAATTTGCCAAACTTCATCGACGACATTTTTCGGGCTATCTTGAAGTGCAGCAACAACAGAACGACCGCCCACTGGTGCTAGCAGTGATAAAGTTGCTGTGGTTGCGATCGCTCCTGAGAAGAGGACGCCTTTAAGCCAAGGGAGGTTTTTTGGGTATAAGTTCATGGATGGCGATTAAGGGGGGGGAATTGGCGTTAAATAACTTAAGAATTATGGTCAAATAGGGCAATTGAAGGGATACCCTGCGCTTGTACCTTACACTTAGCTGGCGCTTTAGAGTCACCGTAATGTAGATGTCTTAAAACGAGTCTAACGTTACTATACTCAAATCGCGTAAGGCCGCTTCAGGAATTTTGTGCCAGTTTACTCAGTGTCCCTAGTTAGAGACACTCATACTTCAGAAGGGCTGAGGCGTTGTTCAAGAGAAACATGAAAGCTAGATTCATTCGACGCAACTCGATTAATTTTAAGAATTGGATTCAGGCTAATGCTTGGCTGCGTTATGGGGTAATGGGTTTGGGGTTCCTCCTTTGTGGCTGGCTGCTTATTATTACTTTAAAGTTATATTCAGCCGCTTGGGGACCGACAGATGCTTTTTTTGTCTTGGGGGGCAGTATTCGCCGGGAGATGTATGTCGCCGAATTGGCTAAACAGCACCCGGAAATTCGAGTTTTGATTTCTCAAGGCTCAGAAGATCCCTGTATATTGCTGGTTTTTCAACGAGAACAGGCGCCGCTTAGCCAAGTTTGGTTAGAAAAGTGTGCCGATTCTACCTTTGATAACTTCTACTTTAATATCCCTCTCCTCAATCGGTGGGGTGTTCGTAAAATTAAATTAATAACTTCCACGACTCATCTGCCACGGGCGCAGTGGATGGCACAAATTATGTTGGGCGCTCATGGGATTTGGGTAGAGCCGGATATTATTGAGGAGCAAGGCACGGGAAATTGGGAAACTTTCTATAAGACAGGGCTGGATCTGGCTCGTAGTCTGGGTTGGGTTGCTTTTAGTTATTTTGTTCAGCCGAAATGCACCAAGTCCCTGGCGCTTTCTGAGGTGGATTTGGAAGCGTGGCGCAATTCTGATTTTAAGTGTGAGCGTCAAGATGAGTTGAAGTTGTATTGATGGATGGTTGCAATATTGTTGGTAAACGGCATTACCCACAAGGGATTTAAACGGCTTGTGATGCCATTGTTTGAATCGTAGTCAGAGGAACTTGATAGAAATATTGACGCAAAAACTGCTCTTCTTTAACGGCAGAGAGAAAGGCGAGAGTTGCCGCGTTATCAGCAGAGGCAATGGCGTCTACAGACGGTTGCCAATTGATGTTGATTAACCAGTCCAAATATTCAACTTGAAAGCCGAGACAAGAAAGGGCATTCAGTCCGAGCTGAATTGTGCGATCGCTTAAATCTAATTTATCTTGAAGTTGCGCCAAGGTGACAGATTTTCCGGTTCGACTGAGGAATTTGGCAATTCCGACTAATTTCTGCCAGATTTCACGAGGCGGGAGTTGATCGGGTTGGGGATATGCGATCGCTAATTTTCTATCTGCCTGAATTGCCCGCCAAAACCAGACTTGCAACTCATCCCAACTCGTCGGACATTCGCGCACTGTTAACGGTTGAGGCAGAAATTCTGTCGTCAATTCCTCCGCCTCCCCGCGCCAATCTAGGAGCCAATCCAATTGACTTGAAATTTGAAATGAAGACGTATCATCAACAGATTGGAGGGCAACTAGACGCACTTCAGGACGTTTTTTAAAGTTGTTATAGTCCAGTTCAACAACCGCATTACAGCGACCCGTTGGCACTTCATCTCGATAGTGTCCCCACCAGATCCCCGGAAAGCCGATATTGCTGGAATCATCCCAAATTTCCAGCTCAGTTTTGATATATTGAACGGTTCGTTTCTGAAAGTCTTTTATATTGCGATTGATGACTTCCTCAAACCAACAGTTTTTAATTAGCAATTTCGGTACAGGATTTCCCATCCCACAGGGTTCAATTAATTTCAGTTCTTGAAATAACTCTTTTCCTAAATTGGCAACTTTTACAACTAAATCCGTTTCAATTACAGGTGTCAGCGCCGCACCGATAACACCCGTTTGTTGGCGCAGTTGCTGATTAATCGCTTGTGTAAATAGAGGAATATTTTCCACAGGGATACTTAACCCAGCGGCAAAAGGATGACCACCAAAACGATGTAATAAGTGTTCTTGCGACTTTACCAATTGATAAAGGTCAATACTATTAACTGAACGGGCGGAGCCTCTGGCGAATTGAGGAGTTTCCCCCTCACCTTCTGCACTCAATAAAATTGTCGGACGCCCGTACTCTTGAGCAATTTGTCCTGCAACTAATCCCAAAACGCCGACAGCCCACTGAGAATCTTCTAGAATGATTACACTAGTAGTTGAAAGATCGAGTTGGGCAAGTTTGCTCTTAACTTGTTTGGTGACATCTTTTTGCAAAGATTTGCGCCTGGTATTAGCTAGTTCAGTTTCTAGTGCCAGTTGCTCGGTGCGTTGTTCATCGCCGCTAGTTAGTAGTTCAACACAAAAAGAAGCATCACCTTGAATACGACTAACCGCATTAATTCTTGGTCCCAACCCGAAGGAAATATCCGTAGGGCGATCGCCATTGCGTTGACATAATTCTAAGAGACGCGCGACACCGGGACGAGTGCGAATTTTTGCTTGCTGTTGCAGGCGTCTAATTCCTAATTGTGCCAGGTAGCGACAATCTCCACTAAGTTGCACTAAGTCGGCAATTAAACCAATTGCGACTAAATCTAATAGGTTTTCTAATGGTTGTTGTGGTACTTCGTCTGAGGCTTGATATAATGCTTCTACGAGTTTGTATGCCACGGCAACGCCGGAAAGATGGAAAAGTTGATGGTCAGAAGGCAAGTAGCGAGGGTTGATAATTGCTGTAACGGGCGGTCGTTCTGAGGGTAATGTGTGGTGATCGGTAACAATAATATCAATGCCCAATTTTTGAGCATATTCAATTTCTTTTAAATTTGTGCTGCCTGTATCGCAAGTAACAATTAATCGGCAACCTTGCTGTTGCAAATTATCGATTCCCTGGCAGTTAAGTCCATGAGATTCGGTTAGGCGATTGGGAATATAATAAAGGAGCTGCCACTCTTGAGGAATAAATTGCCCTAAGCCTTCCCAAAGTACGGCAGTTGAGGTAATCCCATCGGCGTCAAAGTCTCCCCAAATTGCGACAACTTCGCCTGTTTTACAAGCTTGCTGCAAGCGTTTTACTGCCCAATGCATTTCTTGCCCAAATTCAAAAGGACTTGCGGGTTGATAGCTGTCTGGGTTGAGGAAACCGGGAAGTTGTTCGGCGTTACGAATGCCTCGTTGCCATAATAATTGGGCGGCGTATTTTCCGTCTGTTGAGGTTTGGGTTTTGACGGTTTCAAGAAACCACTGGGGTAGTTGTGGCGTGGGGGAAATTTGCCATTGAATTTGTGAGTTGGGCATGGTTTTTTTAGAAGAAGCGTTAGCCTAGTATCTTGCTCTTGGTTATCGCCAAATTTAAGCTTTGTTGATGATTCTTGTATTTTAGGTATTTTTCCGGGTGAGTTGGGGGTTATGAGTTGTTTTTGTCCTCGCACGCTACCGTGAGGGCAGTTTTCAGTTATGAAAAATCCCTCCAAAGGATTGAAACAGAGACTTACACCCCACCAACAACAGATCCGCTAAATAATCCGCTGCTAGGTATTCAACTCACAGAAATCGAAACAGAAAAGCAGAAGAAAAGCGCTAGCGCTGCTGCAAGTAGAGTGCATATACTCACAACGACAGAGAAAACACCCCAACTACCCCAACAACGAGATCGGAGTGTCCACTAGTTGCTACCCTAAATAAGTTGACCAAATCCAATAAAAATAGAAATGGTACAAGCAAAACCTGGTGATACCGTAAAAATCCACTACACAGGCAGATTAGAAGATGGTACTGTGTTCGATTCCTCATCTGACCGGGAGCCACTAGAATTTACAATCAATCAAGGACAAGTGATTCCAGGCTTCGAGGAAGCAGTATTAGGCATGACTCCTGGGGAATCAAAAACCGAAAAAATCCCTATGGATCAAGCTTATGGCCCCCATCGAGAAGAAATGGTTCTGGAAGTCAGTCGAGAACAAATTCCCCCAGACTTAAATCCAGAAGTCGGACAGCAATTACAAATTCAACAAGCAAATGGGCAAAGTGTCCCGGTTTTTGTAACAGACGTTACAGACGCCCAAATCACATTAGATGCAAATCATCCCCTAGCTGGCGAAGACCTAACCTTTGATATCCAGTTAGTCGAAATTACATAACAGTCGTTGCTCATCGACAAAGCGATCGCTGTTTGAAATTTTTCCGGATGCCATAAGCGCGATCGCGAATAAATAAAAGTAGATGCACCCTGATGACCGCCCTCAGCGAGAAGCTGGGGGTTTTTTATTGTGACCCGAATCGCATTACTCAGGTGCTAACTAATTTAGGCGTAATGAATTGGAACTCGGTTTTGAGGCGATGTCTGCGGTGAATGCATCACCCCTGGCTTAACTTTCCATTACCCAACGACTAGCGATCGGCATTCGCCAACCTGTACCAAAAGCGCGATCGGTTATCTTTAATCCTGGCGGCGCTTGTCGGCGCTTGAATTCCGCACGGGCTACCAAGTGCATCACTTTTTTAACAATAGTTGGATCATGACCTGCTGCGATGATTTGATTCGACCCTTGATGCTCATGAATTAGTCGGTGCAAGATATCATCTAAAACATCGTAGGACGGCAGAGAATCTTGGTCAACTTGACCAGGTTTTAATTCAGCACTGGGGGGTTTGGTAATGATATTGGTAGGAATAACTTCTTGTTGAATCTTCCGTACTCCCCCACTATTAAGCCAGTTACATAGTGAGTAGACGCGGGTTTTTGGTACGTCGGCAATCACAGCAACTCCGCCATTCATATCACCGTAAAGGGTACAGTAACCAACTGCCATTTCCGATTTGTTGCCTGTGGAAAGCAGGAGATAGCCGAACTTATTAGCAATTGCCATTAACAAATTACCCCGAATCCGCGACTGAATATTCTCCTCCGCAATACCAAATTCTGTTCCGACAAATAATGATTCTAAACTCTGGTCATAATCTTGCATCAAGTTACCAATTGGCAGTATATGAGTCTTAATTCCTAAGTTATTAGCTAATGCCAGAGCGTCTTTAACAGAGTGTTCAGAACTATAAGGAGAAGGCATTAGAACACCTAAGACATTTTCCGCACCTAACGCAAAAGAAGCAATCGCTGCAACTAGTGCCGAATCTATCCCACCACTCAAACCAATCACAACTTTTTTAAAACCACATTTCCGGGTATAGTCGCGCACTCCCGAAACTAATGCTAACCAAATTTCTTCATCTAAGTTTGCAGGGGAAGCCGCGATTTTTCCAGGTAATAAATCTCGCGTTTTCTCATCAAAATCTAATGTTACTAAATCTGTCTCAAAGGCATTCGCGCGACAGACAAGTTCACCAGTGCGGTTAAATGCCACACTACAACCATCAAAAAGTAAGTCATCATTTCCTCCCACTTGATTGTTATAAACTATCGGCTGCTGATAACGAATTGCCCCATGTTTTAACATCGCTTCTCGCAGTTGCTGCTTGCCAACGGTATAAGGAGAACCGGAAAGATTGACAATGATATCTACACCTTGCTGCGCTAAATCA
>CADCTM010000781.1 GCA_902805485.1 uncultured Coleofasciculus sp.
TCTCATCGCTCCACCGCTATCATTGCACCTATGAACTTTTTTGATAAATTAAATAAAGCGATCGCCTCCAACCAAAGTTTACTTGTTGTCGGACTCGATCCCAACCCCGAACTAATGCCCAGCCATTACAACAAACCAGGCAGCATTATTGATAACTTAGGGGACTGGCTACAATTTCAAATTGCCGAAACAAAAGATTTAGTCTGCGCCTACAAACCAACATTCGGTTTTTATGAAGCATTAGGCGCACCGGGATTAGAATTACTGCAAAAAACCCTAACCGCTATTCCTGCCCAGATTCCAATTATCTTGGATGCCAAACATAGCGACCTCAACACGAGTACCTTGTTTGCCCGGACAATTTTTGAACAATGGCAGGTGGATGCTGTTACGTTGAGTCCTTATGCAGGACAAGACCAAGTAGCACCGTTTTTGGTTTATCCCGGTAAGGCAGTGTTTATCCTGTGCTGTACTTCTAACCAAGGAGCGATCGCACTACAACACTATCCCACACCTGAATCGCCTTTGTACCTACAAGTCGTCAAAGAAGCCAAAACCTGGGGCACACCCGAAGCCGTCGCCCTAGAAGTCGGCACAACCAACGCCAATATCCTGTCCTGCATTCGTGCTACTGCACCAGAACGAGTTATTTTGGCTCGGAGTATTTGGGCAGAAGGCGGATGTGACTTGACTCAAATTCTCACAGCAGGTTTAAATGCCAACGGCGAAGGACTGCTTGTTCCGGTTCCCTTGGAAATGTTAATTAGCGAACAACCATCTGTTGCCATTCAACCGCTACGGGAAGCAGTTAATCAAGTGAGAAACCAAGTCATTGCCAATGGTTCTACTTGTGAGTTATGGATGCCGGATGTTTGTTTACTCAATCAACATCCTCAACAAGATTTAATTTTACAACTTTATGACATTGGTTGCATCTTATTTGGCAGCTTTGTTCAAGCCTCCGGTGCAACCTTTCCCTACTACATCGACCTCCGTAAAATCATCTCCAACCCGCAAATCTTTCATCAAATTATTAGCGCCTACGCGGATATTCTTAAAGTCCTGAATTTTGACCGTATTGCAGGTATTCCTTATGGTTCTTTACCAACAGCAACCGGGTTATCGTTACGCCTGAATTACCCAATGATTTTTCCTCGTAAGGAAGTCAAGGCTCATGGAACCAGGCGAGTTATTGAGGGGAATTTTCATCCTGGTGAAACGGTTGTCGTTGTTGATGACATTTTAATTAGCGGCAAAAGTGTAATGGAAGGCGCCCAAAAGCTACAGTCGGCTGGATTAAAGG
>CADCTM010000782.1 GCA_902805485.1 uncultured Coleofasciculus sp.
TTTTCAACCCAACCGATCGCTCTGGTTAATTGGTAGGGGATAGCCTGTTCGCCCTTATCTGTTTACATCTCTGGCACATTAATTGTGAGGGAAACAAGCCGATGGATCGATTGAACTTCAATGTACTCCAGCAGTTCTGGACGATCGCCAAGTCCTACTGGTCAGGCGATGAAAAATGGCAAGCCAGAGGTTTACTGCTGGGGGTCGTGCTGTTTCTCCTAGCGTATACGGGGTTGAGTGTCGTACTCAACAACAAGCGGGGAGTGCTGATTTCAGCCCTTTCAGCCCAGGATGAGCCACGCTTCTGGCAAACTGTGATCGTTTTCATCGCTGTGCTGGTGATCTATGCACCTCTGTTAGCAGGTTATACCTATCTGCGCGATCGCCTCAGTTTGCAATGGCGGAAATGGCTCACGCATCGATTCGTCGATAACTACTTTCGCGATCGCGCCTACTACAATCTGCATATCTCAGAAACCGAGATTGATAACCCAGATCAGCGGATTGCGGAGGATGTTCGTAGTTTTACCCAGGAGTCCCTCACCTTTTTGCTGCGGTTGGTGGAGTCGGTGCTGTCAACGATCGCCTTCAGCAGCGTACTCTGGGGGATTTCTAAGCCCCTAGTATTTTTTCTGGTGCTGTATGCCCTGATTGGAACTCTGGTTACAACGGTTGTGTTTGGTAAGCCGCTTGTCCGACTCAACTTTGAACAACTCAAGAAGGAAGCGAATCTCCGCTTTAGCCTAGTGCGAATTCGGGAGAATGCGGAAGCGATCGCCTTTTACCGGGGAGAGGAGCAGGAGTCAAATCAGGTCAAGCATCGGTTTCTGGATGTCTTTGAGAATGTCAAACGGCTGCTGGTTTGGGAATTGAACTTGAATATGCTGACAAATGCTTATGAGTTCATCCCCTTCGTCCTGCCTGCCCTGGTTGTCGCACCTGCGATTTTTGCCGGAGAAATGGAGGTGGGTAAAGTTTCTGAAGCGCAGGGAGCTTTTGTCCGAGTCTTCTTCTCGCTCAATGTTGTCGTTGCCCGCTTCCAACAATTGACCACCTTTGGCGCTGGAATTAATCGTCTCTATACCTTTGCCCAGTTTTTGGAACAGACAGAGGCAGCCCAGGCATCTGAGGAGCAAAAGCCACAGATTCAGACGATTGAGGCAGGTCGGCTGGCAGTCGAACACCTCAGTCTGCAAACTCCCAACTATCAGCGGACGTTGGTGGAAGATTTGTCGATAGAGTTACCTGCTGGACAGGGACTTTTGGTGATGGGGCCGAGTGGTTGCGGCAAGAGTTCGCTGC
>CADCTM010000783.1 GCA_902805485.1 uncultured Coleofasciculus sp.
GTGTTGAAACTCAATTGAGTATCTACAGGTTGTCTAAACAACTTGCAGAGGAGAATGCAAGACTACAACAAGAAATTCAGATTAGTGAAGCCGCTATCAGGCAGCGACAACAAGCAGAAATTGCCCTGAGAGAGAACGCCATCAAGCTACAAAAGCAAAATAGAGTGTTGATGGAACTCGCGAGAAATCCTGCCCTTAATCAAGGAAATTTAAGCGTAGCCTTCAAAGAAATTACACGAGAAACTGCCCATAATTTAGGCGTTGAACGAGTGAGCGTTTGGCTCCTTAACGAAACAGAAACTCTCTTACAATGTCGGGAATTATTTAAGCTAAGTCTAAACCAACATTGCGAAGAAACTGAACTCCCCACCGCTGACTATCCGGGTTATTTTAAAGCATTAGCCCAAGATGAAGCGATTGTAGTTGAAGATGCCCACACAGACCCCAGAACTCAGGAATATTCGGAATTTTATTATAAGCCTCGCGGCATTATATCGGTACTGGATACACCAATCAAGCTCAAGGGAAAAACAATTGGCGTTTTATCCAATGAACACGTCGGCGCGTCTCGTTATTGGACAGTGGAAGACCAAAACTTTAATCGTTCCGTTGCCGATTTAGTCACGTTAGTACTAGAAGCACGAGAACGAAAGCGCAGTGAAAATCGTTATCGTGAACTGTTTGAAGGCAGCGTTGATGGCATACTAATTACGGAACCTGACGGACGAATTATTGATTGCAATGCCACCTATCAAAAAATGTTAGGCTATTCCTTAGAAGAATTGCAGCAAATGCGGTTCCAGGATTTAACTCCCGTAAAATGGCAAGAAGAGGAAGCCGAAATCGTTAAAAAACAATTAGACGGCTATCCGCAACCTTTTGAGAAGGAATATATTAAGAAAGATGGCAATATATTCCCAATAGAAATAATGGCTTATTGTCAGAGAAACGACGCCGGAGAACCGACTCAACTCTGGGCAATTGTCCGAGATATTAGTGCTAAAAAGCAGGCAAAAGCTGCCTTAATTGAAAGTGAGCGAAAATATCGCAACTTGGTTGAGACATCCCAGGACATGATCTGGTCAGTGGATAACCAGGGTTACTTTACCTTTATTAATCAGGCAGTTAAACAAATTCTTGGTTACGAACCTAGAGAAATGCTCGGTCGCCTATTCACCGATTTTGTGCCACCAGAACAACTTGATAAAGACCTTAAAGCTTTTAAACAATTGATGAAAGGAGAGTCAATCTTCCAGTCTGAAAGTATACAATTTGCTAAAGATGGGAGATTAGTTTATT
>CADCTM010000784.1:0-7674 GCA_902805485.1 uncultured Coleofasciculus sp.
GGATTTCCGGCATAGTTATTATTCTCCTGATTATTAAGAGAGTCGTTATTTATGCCTAATTACCCTAAACTCCATGCTGATTCTCAATTTAGGACTATCTGACGAAGAGTACTTGCAGCAAATTGCCGAAGGAAGAGATCCAGTGCAAGAATATATTTGTGAGCAGAATCTAATTCGAGCGGGAGTGCCCCCAGAAACCGCTCATGAAGTTGCACCCATTTTCAAGAAGTCAAACCACTCTAGTGATGAAGAGGCTTTAGTTAAACGTGTTTGGAAGCGGGTGTTGGGTTAAAGCGATCTAAATTTTGCCCTGAATTTTATTCCTTAACGCCTTTGGGATGTTCTAACTAGAGACATCTGCATGTAATTCTGAGGATTGAGTTAAGAAAATGTTCTTTGTTTCCAACTCTAAACCCGGCGGAAACACAAGCAGCTTCTTACCTCGAACTAATGCCTTACTGTAAAGAGCGAGCGCCTCACCTAAACAAAAGCAGGTGACGGGAATCCAATATTCACTATGAAAATAAACGACAACTTGACTTGTTGTATACTCTGCTGTTGGCAGCGGATTTTGCCAGGGTGAATCCACAAGAAATGAACCTTATTTAATCGCTATTTTTATATCTCTTATGACTTTGACTGTCATACGTATGTAATAATATCTATCCCAAGGGATAGGTTTAGTAGGGCATTGTAGAGGGTCTACAACACTTAATATCAACCTTAAGAGATAGCTCAATCTAAGACGTAATACAGCATTACGGCTGAATCCTCAATCGGGAAATTATTGGTAACTTCCCAAATTTTTCCTCTGACGAACAAGTTGACCAGCAAGTTGGATCGCGGCTTTCATGCTGGTAGCATTAGCAATGCCTTGACCTGCAATATCAAACGCTGTACCGTGATCCGGGGAAGTCCGAACGAAGGGTAGACCAATTGTTGTATTAATCGCGCGGTCAAATGCCATGAGTTTAACAGGGATTAAGCCTTGGTCATGGTAAAGCGCCAGATAGGCATCATGAGCAGCGTTGCTTGGGGATGTGTTATACCAAGCTTGGGCCGGCTTGACCCAAAGCGTATCGGGCGGCACAGGACCATCTAGCCTCAATCCAGGGCGTTTCTCACGTTCTTGCTCGATCCAGGAAATTAGCCAGTCTTGTTCTTCACGACCGAGTTGACCTTGTTCGCCACTGTGAGGATTTAAGCCAGAAATGGCAATTTTGGGTGTTTCTATCCCAAAATCTTGGTGCAAGCACTCGACTAGTAAGTCAAGCTTTGTCGTCATCAACACAGGCGTGAGGGTGTCTGGGACTTGCCGTAAGGGGATGTGGGTGGTAGCGAGGAGAGTACGCAGCAACCAACCGCTATGAGGCGAGCAGGCAACAAATAACATTCCGAATTTCTCGACGCCTGAAGCTTGTGCCAATACTTCAGTTTGACCGGGATAGTTATGTCCTGCCGCTTTCCATAACGACTTGGCAATGGGTGCGGTGACAATGCCATCGAACTCACCATTTAGCGTACAAGCGATCGCTTTTTCCAAATAGGCAAAACTCGCCTCCCCACTTGCCGCATTTCCTGAGCCTGTAGTAATTTGACGCTCAACGGCGGACTCTAATTCAAGGTCGAGAATTGACAAGCGATCAGGATCGACAATTTCACTACTGCCAAGATGCCGCAACTGAGTATAGGTGGATTGTAAAAGCGATCGCGTCCCAATTAGCGTTACCTCACAATTAGCCGTAACTGCTGGATCTACCAATGCCTTGAGTACAACCTCCGGACCAATTCCCGCCGGATCTCCCAACGTTACCGCTAATCTGGGACGGCTGTGCTGATCAAGTTTTTTTGTAAAGAAAGTTGTGCCAGTCTTCATTTTTGTTGGTTTCCCCCAGTTGTGTGCCAATACAACCATTGGTAACGCTTTTCCTGGAGATTGAGTAAAACCGAACTAGGGGCTAATGTTAGACTTATAAACTTTTTTTGCGATCGCACTAGGAGATCAGACATGAACCCGGAAATTTTTACCCCCGCAATATTGTGCTTTACCCTAATTCCTGTGGGCTTGGGCGTAGGCTTTTTATTGCTCAAGATTCAGAACAACAGCGAAGCAGGAGAACAGAAGATGAGAATCCAGGGGGGCAAAGAAAAGGCTTAAGGGCGTCGCCGATGTAGCTAGTCTAACGAGAGCATTGCTGCGTTTTTGTGCTACATCGGCATCCTTGGAGCTAAACATTTTAGTCTTGAGCGATCGCCTGAATTTGCTTTTATGTGGGATAGATCCCTTCTTTCTGATA
Source organism: uncultured Coleofasciculus sp. (assembly GCA_902805485.1). Classification (GTDB taxonomy): domain Bacteria; phylum Cyanobacteriota; class Cyanobacteriia; order Cyanobacteriales; family Coleofasciculaceae; genus CADCTM01. The sequence continues at coordinate 2,298 of CADCTM010000784.1, forward strand.
AGATCTTGTAGAAAGTTTAAGATTCTTTACTAAAAAGCCTTGATGAACTTGTTGGTCGTTGGTGCAACTGGCACCTTAGGAAGACAGGTGGTCCGTCGCGCCCTAGACGAAGGCCATCAGGTGCGCTGTTTAGTTCGCAATGCGAGAAAAGCGACCTTTTTAAAAGAATGGGGCGCCGAGATCGTACAAGGCGACCTTTGCGTACCAGAAACTCTGCCTCGTGTCCTCGAAGGCATTACAGCGGTTATTGATGCAGCAACATCTCGACCGAATGACTCTTTGACCATCAAACAGGTGGACTGGGACGGAAAAGTCGCGCTAATTCAAGCGGCGGTGGCGGCGGGTGTCGAACGGTTTGTTTTCTTCTCAATTTTGGATGCTCAGAATTTTCCCAATGTGCCGCTGATGGAAATCAAGCGGTGTACAGAAATTTTCTTGGCAGAATCAGGATTAAACTACACGATCTTGCAACCCTGCGGCTTTCTGCAAGGGTTAATTGGTCAGTATGCGATTCCAATTTTGGACGGGCAGGCGGTTTGGATCACAGGAGAATCCTCTCCTATTGCTTATATGGACACTCAGGACGTTGCCAAATTTGCGGTTCGTGCCCTTGAGGTTCCAGAAACCCAAAATAAATCCTTTCCCATTGTCGGGACTCGTGCCTGGGGTGGTTACGAAATCATCCGCCTGTGCGAACGCTTGTCTGGTAAGGACGCCAAAATTGCCCGACTTCCCCTCGGTTTTCTGCGAGGAGTGCGTCGAGTTGTGCGATTCTTTCAGTGGGGCTGGAATGTTAGCGATCGCCTTGCTTTTACGGAAGTCTTGGCAACAGGCAAACCCTTGGATGCCTCAATGGACGAAGTATACGAGGTGTTTGGCTTAGATCCCAAAGAAACCACAACCTTAGAAGCCTACCTGCAAGAGTACTTTAGCCGAATTATGAAAAAGCTCAAGGAAATTGATTTCGAGAAAAATAAAGCTAAAAAGCAGTCGAAGAAAAAAACTCCCTTTAAAACAAAATCCTAGAAATGCTTTTGAGTAGAGTAAGAGTGATTAAGATATGCCACACTAAAATTATCTAAATAAGCAAAAATACTGCTTTTTCGCTCAAGGCGTTTCTCCAAGAACAAGGTATCGCAAATTAACGTTTGTTTTTACCGTCGCCTTGCCTGTAACCAGCAGTTAATCTGTTTACGGCTGTTTAGAGTTAAGCAGGAATTATCCCGGTTTAACCTGACGCCATGCTATTTGTTCCCGATCATTTCACCCCAACGCGGACTGGTGAGTGTGCCCAAACTCGGCATCATATATAACGACATCAAACCGGCAGCTTGTCGGATCGCTACGGAGTTGCAAGACAAACTGACTGCTTCAGGTTGGGAAGTCTGCATGGCAACCGGCCTTAGCGGTATTCTCGGCTATTCGCGCCCTGACTCTCCGGTTTGTCACACGCCGCCCGACAAGCTTGCCCCTCCAGGTTTTGATGATCAGATGGCTTTTGCAATTGTCCTGGGAGGAGACGGTACTGTTTTGGCTGGTTTTCGCCAAGTTGCTCCTTATGGTATTCCCTTGCTGACGGTGAATACCGGTCACATGGGTTTCTTGACAGAGGCTTATGCCAACGAACTTCCTCTGGCATTAGAACAAGTTATGGCGGGAGAGTATGAAATTGAAGAGCGAACCATGCTCTCAGTGCAGGTGATTCGGAATGGCAGCCTTTGGTGGGAGGCGCTGTGTTTGAATGAAATGGTGATCCACCGGGAACCGTTGACCTGTATGTGTCATTTTGAGGTGACAGTTGGGCGTCACGCGCCGGTGGATATTGCGGCGGATGGGATTATTGTTTCAACTCCGACAGGTTCGACGGCTTATTCTCTGAGTGCCGGGGGACCAGTGGTAACGCCTGGTGTGCCTGTGTTGCAGTTAGTGCCAATTTGCCCTCATTCCCTGGCATCCAGGGCATTGGTTTTTTCGGATACAGAAGTGTTGAAGATTTTTCCAGCGACTCCAAATCAGTTAGTCATGGTAGTAGATGGCAATGCTGGTTGCTATGTGTTGCCAGACGATCAGGTACAGATGGCGCGATCGCATTATTCTGCTCGCTTTATTCGTTTGCAACCCCCAGAGTTTTTCCGAATTTTACGAGAAAAGTTGGGTTGGGGCTTGGCACATATTGCTAAACCCACGTCTGTTGAGCTGCCGTAACCGTTTATCAGGGAGTTGACTAGTTGAACTTTGTCTGGCAATTAGACAACTCCCCTGCCTGTTACTTATGGCTTGGGCTGACTGGACGGACTGGTCTGACGGGACTGACTTTGCTGACTCTGCTCTATTTGCTGCTTTTGTTCGGCGGTGAGGATGTCTCCGATTTGAGAATTAAAGGCTTGGAGAATGCCCATTATTTTCGTTTTTTGGGGATCTGAGAGATTTTGCACAGCACCTAACCCCTCTCCAGTTTTTCTACCTTCAGCAAATTGCGCTTTTTGCTGGGCGTTGAGAATCGCTTCGATTTCACTAACAGTGTTCTTCTTGATGCCGTCAAATTGAGCTTGTTGTTCTTGACTTAAAACAATGCGAGGTCTGGTTTGAGGTGCTGACGCTGGGGGTGCTTGCGCGAAGGCAGCGAGAGTGGTGGAAGCGATCGCAGCCGTAGTAATTACTCCAGCAAACATTGGCAAGAATTTGAGTTTCATTAGTTCTCCAAAGAGTAAAATATCGCAAGTAAATTAGTTACCAGGCTCTCTTGTCTGAAGGACTCTTGCCCTCCCTCGATCGGTATAGATGGTAAGTAACTTATGAAAGATGAAAAGTATCCGATCCGTTAGTGCTATAGCTTACAACAACTCCTACGCTTCAACCAAAACGCAACATCAGTAACAAAGCAGACAAGGTGTTCCTATACAGCTTAGCGCCAGGAGGAAGGATACAAACCATCGTCGATTAACGTTACTTGCCCTACCATCACAGCAGAAAATTTGAGAAAGCACCACCGACAGGTATATCTTTATTCTTACCTTGATTGTTGCTTTCCCTAAAATATGGACACGCTCGCCTACATTCATTTAGCCCAAACTTATGAGGCATCTGCATCGGAACCGGAAACTCTCCCTGATTACGGCTTATTGTTCCACGCCCTAAATTGGACAAAATGCCGCAGTTCCGCCTCGATTCCCTTAATTGTGTGTGTCATCACTTTATTTACTCTCAGTTTAGCTAGCCCTTCTCAGGCTCTGGAAAAAGGAAATGAGAGTTCTCAAGTTACCGAACTTCAGAAAAAACTGCAAGCCGCAGGCTATTTTAATGGACCAGTTACAGGCTATTACGGCACTTTAACTCAACAAGCGGTAAGTGAATTCCAGAAAGCCAAAGGATTCACCGCTAATGGAATTGCCGACGAAGTAACGCTCAAGGCTTTAGATCCGGAAACGCCCACACCTTCCCAACAACAGCTCTCACCTTCTGAGTTAAATAATAACTCTCAAGTAGAAGCAACTTCCCCTAGGTCAAATAATAACTCCCAAGTAGAAGCAAGTCCAACTCCAGCTCTGGAAAAAGGCATTAGTGGTTCTCAAGTTACCGCCCTTCAGAAACAATTGCAAGCGGCTGGATATTTCGATGGGCCAGTCACAGGCTACTACGGTTCTTTAACTCAACAGGCGGTGATTGCTTTCCAGACAGCTAATGGTATAGTCCCGAATGGAGTAGCTGACACCAGTACCCTCCAAGCCTTAAATACAGGAACACCCACACCCTCACAACCCGCCACACCGCCCCCTATCGTCGCTGATAAACCAAAAACCTCAACCAACTCTACTAAGGCGTTGGAAAAAGGAATTAGTGGTTCTCAAGTTACCGCGCTCCAGAAAAAACTGCAAACCGCCGGCTATTTCGATGGGCCTGTTACAGGTTATTACGGAAGCTTGACTCAACAGGCGGTAATTGCCTTCCAGAAAGCGCATGGGATAATTCCTGATGGCATCGCTGACACCAGCACACTCAAAGCACTTGAGTCTACGGAAAAACCAACTCCCTCCAAACCAGCTACCCCGAAGAAAGAAATTACTGATAACTCTCAAGTAGAAAATCAGGATGATTTAGACACGCCTCAAGAACAATCGCCTAAGATTCAAAAGTCTCCAGAAAAAGTGTCTCCTTCAGTTCAAAAGACACCCAAGAAAGTCTCTCCTACTGTTGAAAATACTCCCGAAGAAATTGCTCCTTCTCCTCAAGAAAAATCCCCGGAAGTTTCTCCTGTTTCCGCAGATATGAAGCTCAAAAAAACGATTTCCGGCAAGATATCTCCCAAATCTATCGTACATTCGGGCAATGGTTTATTTTTTGCCCAAAACATGATGTATAGCCATACAATAACGGTTTATGACCGGAATCATAATTTAGTAAAAACGATTACCGATGCGGTAAATTTACCAAAATACGGTTATTCAAAGTTTAAAGGAAATTATAAAGGCGCTCCCGTTGAGGCGGCTTTTTCTCATAATGGTGAGTATGCCTGGGTCTCGAATTACCAAATGTATGGTTCGGGCTTTGATAATCCTGGTAGTGACGACTGTAGTCCAGCGCAACAGACGGATAAAAGCTTTTTGTATCGAATTAATACCGAGAATATGGGTATTGAAAAGGTAATTCAAGTAGGCTCAGTTCCTAAGTTTGTTGCTACGACACCGGATAATAATCTGGTATTGGTTAGTAACTGGTGTAGCTGGGATTTGAGTGTGATAGATACGGAGAATAATAAAGAAGTTAAACGAATTCAACTGGGTCGATATCCGCGTGGAATTGTCGTAGATTCGGATTCAGAAAAAGCTTATATTGCTGTGATGGGTTCTTACGATATTGCAACTGTAGACCTCAAGAAGTTTTCAGTTGGGTGGCTCAGAAATGTTGGAAATTCACCTCGGCATTTGAATATAGACTCGACTGATAAGTATCTTTATTCTACTTTGAATGGTGAAGGAAAAATAGCGAAGATTGATTTAGCTACAGATAAGGTTGTGAAGAAAATCTCCACAGGTAGTCAACCTCGGAGCATGGTGATTTCAGACGATGGTCAACTGCTTTATGTTGTTAATTATGGCTCAAATACGGTTAGTAAAGTGCGTACAAGTGATATGAAGATACTAAAAACGGTTAATGTAAATTCGAGTCCAATTGGGATTACTTACGATCCACAAACTAGGGAAGTTTGGGTGGCTTGTTATTCCGGCAGTATTATGGTTTTTCAGGATTAAGAAAGGGTGGAGGGTTAAGAAAGACGAAAGCGCTGCATCCCGAGGGGCGATCGCTTTTTGCAGGCTAGAGGAGTGGACTATACCACTCCCGTGTTTGTGGGGTAGAAAATGCGACTTTAGCAGTGGTA